>NZ_JBMSEF010000007.1:0-253748 GCF_049446235.1 Enterovirga sp. CN4-39
GAGCGGCAGCCGCGCAGGGCGGGGCGGCCGCGGCGGGTGATCCTCCCCCGCGTCCACGCGGGGGAGGGGGACCGGGCAAAGCCCGGTGGAGGGGGCGAGGGGCGCAGCCGGGACGATCCGTGCTCATAACATAGGAATATAAGCCGAAAAGCCGGCATTCGTCAAGGCGCCGCGGGATCCTCCCCCGCACCGAATCTCGGCTGTTGCCGAGATCAGCAATCAGGCATGCGCAACTCGGGCAGGCCCGACATGCGGCGGGGGAGGGGGACCATGCGGCCCCGGCGCAGCCGGGCTGCATGGTGGAGGGGGCCGCTAAGCCCGACCCGAGAGGCCGCTATGCACGGTGCGGAAGAAGCCTTCGCCCGATCCCGCCGCCTCCGCCGCACCATGGCGCTTCCCGTCGGTCCTGCTCTGGCGGGAGTTGCGGCGCGGGGCCATGAACGGCCACGGCTTCCACCGCCAACACCCGATCGGCCGCCATGTGCACGACTTCTACTGCGCATAGGCCCGCCTCGCCGGGGAGGTCGACCGCGCGGCGCACGATCAGCCCGGCTAGGCCGCCCACGACGACCGCCGCGGTTCCTGGCTGGCCGACTAGCACATACGGATGCTGCGTCTGCGGGTCGACGAGGTTGTGAAGCGGGAGGTGGCGCCAATTCCCTGGGCCCGGATTGGGATGGCGTCGAAGTAACGTTCGCGCAGGTTTGACCTGCAGTTTCGGCGCACGTACGGGTGGTGGGTCAAGGCTGACAAGTAGCAGCCCATCACTTGCCAGGTTTGGTGATGTCGAAGCTCACACAGCGGTACTCTGTCCGGGATCCCGTACACGGTATGATCGACTTCAATCCGCTGGAATGGGACATAATAAATTCAAAGCCGTTTCAGCGTCTGAGACGCATCAAGCAACTCGCCTGGACAGATTACATCTACCCAGGAGCAATGCACACACGTTTTGAGCATTCTCTGGGTGTCTGTCATACGGCGACACGGCTGTTTGATAGCATTGTTAGGAAAGATGCTGAACTTCTAAGAAGCGAGCACGGATTCGACGACGCTGGTCTGCTTCGGCAGAAGCAAATCATTCGCTTGGCGGCACTGACACATGATCTCGGTCACGGGCCTCTCTCTCATACCGCAGAGGATTGTCTCCCATTTCAGGGTGGTTCAGAGAAACGCTACACGCATGAGCAGTACTCGGCTGCTATAGTACGTTATGAACTTGCCGACTTGATCGAAAATCATCCATCAAACAAAAATAACTACGGAATAAAGTACTCTGATATCTCTTCGATGTTTGAGGGCGGGCTAGAGCTTGGGCGGTCAATTGTCTGGAAAGAGATCATTGCCGGCCAAATGGATGCTGACCGCATGGATTATCTGTTGCGAGATAGTTACCACAGTGGTGTCACATATGGCCGATATGATCTTGATAGAGTGATAAATACGGTTTGCCTGTGCGAGGATGAAGATGGGTCTGGGCACGTCATCGGCATCGAAGATGACGGAATTCATGCGGTTGAGGGGCTTCTAATCGCAAGGTACATGATGTTTACACAGGTTTATTTTCATAAGACGCGAGTGATTTTCGATTATCATTACGGTGAAGCAGCGCAGCACGTGCTGTCGAGTAAGGGCGGCACATTTCCTGCTCCGACCAAAGACGGAGTGAAGGAGTACCTCGCTTGGGACGACTGGCGGATGCTCTCAGAAATAACAGCTAATCAGAACGATCTAGACTGTAAAGCAATCCGGGCTAGGGATCATCACCGGCTTGTTTATCATACGCCAGAGTGTCCGAGCCTAGATGATCTTGAAGCATTCGAGGTTGCGGAGGAACGCCTAAAAGACTTGGATGTGGTGGTTCGCGATGCCACGAAATCATGGTACAAGTATCAGCGCGAGGAAATCAGACTGCGGGAAGCGAGGAGTGGAAAAATCCGCTCGGTTCCCTTGGCGACTCGATCGCCTGTCGTTAACGGACTTCAAACTGTGAATCAGCGTCGTATCTACGCGGCGCCATCGGCGCGAGGCGAAGCGCTCCGGCGACTGGAGGAATCATGAGCACGGCGGCTCCGGTCGGCATCAGGACTGCGGACAAAATCGCCCTCATCACTCGGCTGTCTGAGCGCTTCGGGGGTGATGGCCAGCTTGGAAAAAAGGCGCTTCAGAAGATTGTTCACCTTCTCGAAGAGGGCTTCAATTTCCGTACCGGGTACAGCTTTTCGCTGTACACTTACGGAGCGTTCAGCCGCGATCTAGCAGGCGACTTGGATATCGCCCGCGGCATCGGCGGCGTGAAGGTCGACTACATCTCGTCTGAAAATCGATACGTGGTCACTGGTGGTCCGGCGGTAGATGCGATTAAGGCGAAAGCTCCGTCTTACCTCTCAGCTCTGGATGGAGAGCTCGACCGCTTCGATGCACTCTTCGGTAAGCCGTCAGTTCGTCAATTGGAACTCGCTTCGACGCTAGTCTTTCTTCTCCGTCGGCGACGTAGCGATCAAGACGACCGTGAGATCGTGGAGCAGCTGGTTCAGCTCAAGCCTAAGTACTCGATCGACGAAGCTGCTCGGGAACTCGATGGCGTCAAACGTCTGATCGCCAGCTGATGCTGGGTTAGGGGGCCTAGCGCGCGCCTGCGAGGAGCTGACGGTCTGCGGCGAACCTGCATCTAGCTGGTCATCATCTGGGGGCGTGCTGCCCCCGGTTCTCCCGTTGCGCACCCCCGTGTTAACCCGCGCGCCTTCCGCGTTGGCCCGAATCCCATAGGCGCATCCCGGTCGGGCGGCTACCAGCCGTTGCACTCGTTCTTTTCCGGCGGCCTCGGCGAGGCCGATCCGGAGATCGCCCGGGCGATCTCGCTGAAGCTCGGGTGGTAGCGCGACGAGATCGAGATGAATCGTCCGTGCACCGCTTAACAGCGGCTGGCTGACGTTCGAGGCGGCCGCGTCGCGCCCGCCTTACTCGGCCGCTTGCGCGTGCGGAAGCGCGGCGGTCTCGACCAGCGACAGATCGAGCTTGCCCGAGGCGTCGTCGATGTCGAACCCGACGACGTTTCCGACCGCGTCGAAGTCGGTGAGGACGCATTCACCGATCTCGCGGGTCTCCGCGCCAGGCCATCCTTGAGCTCGATGTAGAGAGAGTCCGTCTCGGGCTTCGTAGTCCAGTCTCATGGCCCGTTTCCGCTTCGTCTCTCTTCGCGCAAACTGGGGCGCCCCCTCCGTCAGGCGCTGCGCGCCTGCCACCTTCCCCGCAGGCGGGGGAGGATCCAGGGCTCGCTGCCCCGCGAGGGCGGGGTGTCAGGTTCCTCCTCCGCGAGGCGGGGGAGGAGACAGGGCCCCCTCCGGCGCTTCGCGCCACCTCCCCCGCAGGCGGGGGAGGATCCCCCGCCGTTTGCCCCGCCCGCACCCCCCGTGCTAACCCGCGCGCATTCCGCGTAGGCCCTGATCCCGCGAAGGCCCGAGTCCCATGAGCGCATCCCCGTCCGGCAGCTACCAGCTGTCGAATTCGTTCTTTTCCGCCGGCCTCGCCGATGCCGATTCGGAGATCGCCCGGGCGATCGCGCTGGAGCTCGGGCGGCAGCGGGACGAGATCGAGCTGATCGCCTCGGAAAACATCGTCAGCCGCGCCGTGCTCGAGGCGCAGGGCTCGGTGATGACCAACAAGTACGCGGAGGGCTATCCGGGCCGGCGCTATTACGGCGGCTGCCAGTTCGTGGACATCGCCGAGCAGCTCGCGATCGAGCGGGCCTGCCGGCTCTTCGATTGCGGCTTCGCCAACGTGCAGCCGAATTCGGGAAGCCAGGCCAACCAGGCCGTGTTCATGGCCACCATGAAGCCGGGCGAGACCTTCATGGGGCTCGACCTCGCCTGCGGCGGGCACCTGACGCATGGCGCGCCCGTGAACATGAGCGGCAAGTGGTTCAACGTCGTGTCCTACAAGGTGCGCGAGGACGACGAGACGATCGACATGGACGAGGTGGCGCGCCTCGCGCGCGAGCACCGGCCGAAGGTGATCGTGGCGGGCGGGTCGGCCTATTCGCGGGTGTGGGATTTCGCGCGGTTCCGCGAGGTCGCGGACGAGGTGGGCGCGATCTTCATGGTGGACATGGCGCATTTCGCCGGGCTCGTGGCGGGCGGGGCGCATCCCTCGCCCTTCCCGCATGCGCATGTGGCGACGACCACCACGCACAAGACGCTGCGCGGGCCGCGCGGCGGCATGATCCTGACGAACGACGAGGCGCTGGCGAAGAAGATCAACTCCGCCATCTTCCCCGGGCTGCAGGGCGGGCCGCTGATGCACGTCATCGCCGCGAAGGCCGTGGCCTTCGCCGAGGCGCTGCGGCCGGAGTTCAAGCTCTACGCGAAGGCCGTGGTGGAGAACGCGAAGGCGCTTGCGGATTCGCTCTCCTCGGCCGGGTACAAGATCGTCGCCGGCGGGACGGACAACCACCTGATGCTGGTGGACCTGCGCTCCAAAGGCCTCACCGGAAAAGCCGCAGAAGCAACCCTAGGTTGTGCACATCTCACCGTCAATAAAAATGGGGTCCCTTTTGACCCCGCGAAGCCGACGGTGACCTCCGGCATCCGGGTCGGCACCCCCGCCTGCACCACGCGCGGCTTCGGCGTGGCCGAGTTCAGGCAGGTCGGCGGGATGATCGTCGAGGTGCTGGACGGCCTGAAGGCGAATGGCGAGGGGAACAACGGCGCCGTCGAGGCGGCCGTTGCCGAGCGCGCCCGCGAGCTGACCCGCCGGTTCCCGATCTACGGCTGACGCGCGCCGCGAGAGCGGGACGAGCCCCCGACATGCGCTGCCCCTACTGCGGAAGCCTCGACAGCCAAGTCAAAGATTCCCGCCCGACCGAGGACTCCGCCGCCATCCGGCGGCGGCGGGTCTGCCCGGATTGTGGCGGCCGGTTCACGACCTTCGAGCGCGTGCAGCTGCGCGATCTGACCGTGGTCAAGCGCTCCGGCCGCAAGGTCGCCTTCGAGCGCGACAAGCTGCAGCGCTCCGTCGAGATCGCGCTCCGGAAGCGGCCGATCGAGCCTGAGCGGATCGAGCGGCTGATCAACGGCATCGTGCGCCAGCTCGAAAGCTCGGGCGAGCCCGAGATCGCGAGCGAGACGATCGGGGAGTTGGTGATGGAAGGGCTGCGCACGCTCGATGCCGTCGCCTATGTCAGGTATGCCAGCGTCTACCGGGACTTCCGCGACGCCCACGATTTCTCGGAGCTGATCGGCCGGCTGGATTCCGAAGAGAAGGCGCAGGCCGAGGCCGACGAGAGCCGGCCTCTCGAGCGCAGCGGGGCGTGACCACTTCGGCTTCCGACGAGCGCTTCATGCGGCTTGCCCTGGCGCTCGGCTACCGGAACCTCGGCCGCACCTGGCCGAACCCCTCGGTCGGTGCGGTGCTGGTCGATCCCTCGGACGGTCGGATCGTCTCGGCCGGCGTGACGCAGCCGGGAGGGCGCCCTCATGCGGAGCGCGTCGCGCTGGCGGAGGCCGGCGAAGCGGCCCGCGGCAAGACGCTGTATGTCTCGCTGGAACCATGCTCGCACCACGGCAGGACGCCGCCCTGCGCCGAGGCCGTGATCGCATCAGGTGTCGGCCGCTTGGTCACCTCCCTCGAGGATGCGGACCGGCGGGTCGCGGGCCGGGGCCACGCGATGATCTGCGAGGCCGGGATCGCGCTCGCGACTGGAATTCTCTCGGCGGAGGCGGCTCGCGATCACCGGGGACACTTCACTCGCGCCCGCGAGGGCAGGCCGGCGGTCATCCTCAAGCTCGCCCGGACCGCTGACGGCTTTGCTGCCGCGGGTACGGCCCGCCTCATGATCACGGGCGAGGGGGCGAACCGGCGCACCCACATGCTCCGCGCCCATGCGGATGCTGTCCTGGTGGGTGTTTCGACGATCCTTGCCGACGATCCCGGCCTGGATGTGCGCCTGCCCGGCATGGAGGCGCGCTCGCCCGTCCGGGTCGTGGCGGACAGCCACCTCAGGACGCCGCTCGGCTCCAGGCTGGTGGAAACCGCCGAGGACAGGAAGACCTTCATTCTCTGCGGACCCGAGGCGGATCGTGCGGCGGAGGAGCGGCTGGAGGCGCGTGGCGTGACGGTGCTGCGTGTGCCGGCCCTTGATGGCGGCAAGCTCGAGCTCAGGTCGGCTCTCCGGCGTCTGGGCGAGGTCGGGCTCACCCGCATCCTGTGCGAGGGCGGGCCGACCCTTGCCGATGCGCTGGCGCGGGACGATCTCCTCGACGAGGCCGTCGTGATCACGAACGAGCGCCCGCTCGGCGCACGGGGGCTGGAGGCTGTCGGCCCGCATCTGTCCGCGGCACTGGCGGCCAAGTTCCGGACCCTGTCGGACGAGCCGGTCGGCCCCGACCGGATCCGGCATCTCGAAAGGGCGATTTGATGTTCACGGGTCTCGTCAGCGATGTCGGGCGGATCGTCGCGGCGTCGGCCGGCGACAAGCTCCGCCGCTTCCGCATCGCGTCGGCCTACGATCCGGCCTCCATCGCGCTGGGTGCCTCGATCGCCTGCTCGGGCCCCTGCCTCACCGCGGTGGGCTCGGGTCCCCGCGAGGGGGGCTCCTGGTTCGACGTCGACGTCGCGGCGGAGACGCTCGCCCGGACGAATGCAGCAGGCTGGGGTGAGGGGACACGGCTCAACCTCGAGCGCTCGCTCAAGATCGGCGACGAACTCGGTGGGCATATCGTGACCGGGCATGTGGACGGCGTGGCAGAGATCGCAGCGCGCGAGGAGGTGACGGGCGGCGGCAAAGGGGGGCCGACGGCGCGCTTCGTTCTGCGAGCGCCGGCGGAGCTCATGCGCTTCATCGCCGAGAAGGGCTCCATCACCCTGGACGGGACGTCGCTGACGGTGAACGCGGTCGAGGGCGACACCTTCTCTGTCCTCCTCATCCCGCATACCCTGGCGGTGACGACCTGGGGGGATCGCCGCGCCGGCGACCGGGTCAATCTCGAGGTCGATCTCATGGCGCGCTATGCCGCACGCCTTGTCGAGGCGGGGCAGGGCAGGTAGTCAGCCCCACCTGCCGCGTCTCCGTCCGAGCCGGGCAGCTTTCGCTGGACAAGATGATTACAGAGACAAGAACTCAGGGACGCGAACCGGTCCCGGGCGCACGCGTTCTCATCGTCGAGGCGCGCTACTACGACGGCATTGCCGATGAGCTCCTGGCAGGTGCCTGCGCGGCGCTCGAAGCCGCCTCGGCGGCCTTCGACATCCTCACGGTCGATGGCGCCCTCGAGATCCCCGCCATGATCGCGCTTGCGACGGATGCCGCACGGGCGGCGGACAGGCCCTACGACGCGGCGATAGCCCTCGGCTGCGTGATCCGGGGCGAGACGGGCCACTACGACATCGTGGCGGGCGAGAGCGCCCGCGCCCTCATGGATCTGTCGGTTCATGAGCGCCTGCCGCTCGGAAACGGCATCCTTACGGTGGAGAATGAGGACCAGGCCTGGGCCCGGGCGCGCGTTTCCGAGATGAACAAGGGCGGCGGCGCGGCCGAGGCTGCGCTCAGCGTCCTGCGGCATGTCCGCCGCATGAAGGATGGCGCCAATGGCTAAGCCGGCCGAGCGCAGCGCCGCTAGGCTCGCGGCCGTCCAGGCGCTGTATCAGATGGACGTTGCTGGCAAAGGCGTCCTCGATGCCATGGCCGAGTTCGAGGCCTTCTGGATCGGCCGCGAGGTCGAGGGTGTCAGCTTCAAGCCCGCCGAGAACAGGTTTTTCCGCGACATCCTGCGCGGCACCGTCAGCGAGCAGGTCGCGGTGGACCAACTGGTCGACAAGGCCCTTGCGACCGGCTGGCCACTGGCGCGCGTCGAGGCCGTGCTGCGCGCGATCCTGCGGGCGGGCGCCTACGAGCTCCGCTTCCGGAAGGACGTGCCCGCGCGCGTCGCCATCTCGGAATATGTCGACGTGGCGCACGACTTCCACAGCGGCGACGAGCCGGGCCTCGTGAACGCCGTTCTGGACGCCATCGCCCGGGAGGTCCGCGAGGACGAGATGAAGGATCGCGCCCGCGGTCCGTCGCGCCCGCGAGGCTGAGCGGCGCGGTGGCCCGCCCTGGCGAGGACGAACTGATCGCCCGCTATTTCGGGCCGCTGGCCGGCCCCGGGGCGCTGGACCTCAAGGACGATACAGCCCTCCTGTCCCCGCCTGCCGGGCACGACCTCGTCCTTACGGCCGATGCCGTCGTCGCTGGGGTGCATTTCCTGCCTGACGACGCGCCGGACACGATCGGCCACAAGGCGCTCGGCGTAAATCTCTCCGACCTCGCGGCGAAAGGCGCCGATCCGCTCGGCTTTCTCCTGACGCTCGCGCTTCCGGCGGATTGGACCGAGGACTGGCTCGCGGGGTTCTGTGCGGGGCTCGGCGCGATGGCGGGCGAGCTCGGCTGTCCTCTCCTCGGCGGCGACACCGTTAAGACGCCTGGCCCCCTCTCCATCTCGGTTACGGCGCTTGGGTCGGTCCCGGCCGGCACCATGGTCCGGCGAACGAATGCAGGCGCGGGCGAGGCCGTCTGCGTGACCGGCACGATCGGGGACGCGGCGCTCGGCCTCGAACTGGCGCGCGCCGATGCCGGCCTGGCCGCGGCGGAGCCGGCCTGGGCGGGGGCACTGTCGGATGGGGACCGGGCCTACCTCCTCGACCGCTACCGTCGCCCGCGCCCCCGCACCGCGCTCGCGGCTTCGCTCCGCCGCCACGCGAGGGCCGCCATGGACGTCTCCGACGGCCTCGCGGGGGACCTCGCGAAAATGCTGCGGGCGAGCGGCGTATCAGGCACGCTGGAACTCGACCGGGTGCCGCTCTCGCCCGCCGCCCGCGCCGCCCTCTCGGCCGCGCCGGATCTCCTGCCGAGGCTCGTCTCCGGCGGCGACGATTACGAGATACTCCTCACGGCCTTGCCGGACAGGCTCGACATAATCGCCCGCGACGCGGCGGCGCTCGGGCTGGGATTCGCCGTGCTCGGGGAGGTGAGGAGCGGGACGGAGCCGCTGGCGATCCTGCGCGACGGGGCGCCTTACGGTCTGGTCGACGGGTCGTTCCAGCACTTCTGACCGTGGCGCCGCCGATACACTTTTGGCAGCAATTCACGTGTAATCTCTCGCCGGGTCGAGCCGCCTGACTGCGCCTCGCGCCCGGAAAGGACTTTTAACGGGCGGATGCGAAGGTCATCGCTCGCCCGCAACCAGGATTGGAAAGTCCGGCACATGATGAAGGACGGTACAGCCAGCTCTCTCGGCGAGATGGACGAGACGGCTTCACCTGGGCGCAAGCAGGGCCTGATCGGGCGCCGGTCGTTCCTGTTCGGCTCGGGAAGTCTGGCCGCGCTGGGGCTCGCGGGCTGCCAGACCGACGGCATGAGCCTCGCCGAGGCGAGGAAGCTCTACGGGCCGGTGCCGGAGGAGAAGTTCCCGATCCCGGCTGCCGATATCAGCAAGGTCGACCCGAAATACTACCGCCAGACGGTCGCCTACGACACCAAGGAGGCTCCGGGTACGATCATCGTCGATCCCGCCAACTACTACGTCTACCGCATCGAGGGCGACGGAGCCGCCACCCGCTACGGCGCCAATGTTGGCCGTGACGGGTTCCGGTGGAGCGGGCACGCCTATGTCGGGCGGAAATCCGAATGGGCGACCTGGACGCCGCCGAGGGAGATGATCAAGCGCCAGCCCGAGGCGGCCAAATGGGCGCGCGGCATGCCCGGCGGCCTCGACAACCCGCTCGGCGCCCGCACGCTCCATCTCTACCAGAACGGCGCCTACACGCTGTACACGATCTACGCCTCGAGCGATCCCGAATCGATCGGCTCGGGCGTGACGAGCGGCTGTGTCGGCCTGCTGAGCCAGGACATGATCCACCTCTACAAGCAGACGCCGGTCAAGACGAAGGTGGTCGTCCTGCCGGCCTGAGCGGCAGGGCCAGCGACATGGCCAAGTACCTCATCTCGTTCCCGAGCGCGGCGATGGTGGTCGCGCAGGAGGAACTCCCACTCGTCGCAGCCGCGGCTCATGCGGTAATCGAAGAGGCCAAGGCGGCCGGGGTCTATGTCTTCGGCGGCGGGATCGATGAAAGCGTCGATCCCGTGCTGGTCTCCGCCGACGGAGCGGTGTCGTCGGGGACCTACCCGGGCAGCCGGCTCGACGGCGGCTTCACTGTCCTCGAAGTGCCGACGCGCGAGGACGCGATCGCTTGGGCGCAGAAGATCGCAATCGCCTGCCGCTGCGCGCAGGAACTCCGCGTCTTCGGCTACGACCCGGCGAGCTAGGGCCAGGCACCCGAGGCGTCGCAGCCTGGATTGACGAAGCCGGACAAGGATTATAATCCTTGGTCCATGACGGCAACAAGCGATCCCGCCGACCAGACCGCACAATCCTCGCCACCCCTCCGCGAGCCGTGCCGGCGCGGGCGACCCTATCGGGCCGAGGTGGTGGAGGCCGTCCGCGCGCTTCTCGGCACGGAGCTGCGCTTCGCCGAGATCGCCGCCCGGACCGGTATCGGGGAGGCGACGGTCGGGCGCTGGTCGCGCCAGTTCCGCTTCGCGGACGGGGAGGGTGGCCGCGCGCCGGGATCCCTCTCCGCAGGGGAGGGTCGAGTCGCGCGAAGCGCGAACCGGGGTGGGGAGCCGCTTGCCGCGTGTCCCCCTCCGTCAGGCGCTCCGCGCCTGCCACCTCCCCCTTCGGGGGAGGAGAAGGCCCACGTGGAGGGAAGGCGCCGCGGCCGCCACCCGCCCGAAACGCGCGAGGCGGCGCGCAAGATGGTCGAGGGCACCCAATTCGGCCTGGAGCGGATCGCGCTCGAACTCGGAATCGGCACGGCGACCCTGGCGCGCTGGGTGAAGCGCGGACGCTGGGCGCGGCCGCCTGGACCGGGGCATATCAGGCCGCCCCGCTCCCGCATCCGGCGCGGTCGGCCCTATCTGGCGGATGGGGTCGAACTCGCGCGCGATCTCGCGACCGGCACCCTCCTGTCCCAGAAGCGCATCGCCGCCCAGGCCGGCGTGAGCCAGGCGACGATCTCGAACTGGATCCGGAAGCGGGGCTGGACGCGGCCCAGCCCGCGGCCCGGCAGGCGGCGCTTCGCAGCAAGAGCCCGGACGGCGCCGCTCGCCGAAACCGGAAGCCGGCGTGGCAAGCCCTACGCGCCCGAGATCGTCGCGGAAGCGCGGCGGCTGTTCGTCCAGACCGAGCTGCCGACGCTGATCATCGCCTCTCGGCTGTGGGTCACGCCCGTCACGGTGGCGCGCTGGGCGAGGGAGGGCGGCTGGACCCGCCCGCGCGACCTACCCGAACCCGACGGAAGCCGTCGGCGTCGTCGGCGGCGCCGGCGCAGAGTGTTGTAGGCTGCCGTCCCGCGGAGTTCGGCAGCGCGGAGTTCAGCAGCCGATGCCGCCCCGAGGCGAGCATCTGTGCTTGCCCTTGTGGGGGTCAGATTCTCCCAGCATTGCCGGCGGTCGCTGACGGGCGACGCGGGTCAGGAGCGAGAGGAGCTCAGCCTGATTCCGAGTGCCCGTCTTTGCGAGAATTGACTTCAGATATGTACGAGCTGTTTCGTACGACACTCCCACCTCTTTGGCGGCGAGAGGAAGCTGGAAGGCTCCGGACAGAGAAACGGCGAGGCGCGCCTCTGCTTCGGTCAGATCGAATAATAGCCGAAGCGTTTCTCTCGCCGGCGCGCAGCGCTCGTCGGGGTCCGTGACAAATACGATGGCCCTTCCCGGAGCGAAGAAGTCCGAGCCCGCCCCCCTCAGCGACTGCGCCTGCAGGATCAAAGGCCGGCGTCCCGGTCGTGGCACAGCGACAGGAGAGAGAGAGGGTGCATCCGGGTAGATCGGGGACCACAGGACGGCCGCCACGTGGCGACGTATGGCGGCGCTAACGCCAGCCTCGCGTGGCGCTAGCAATTCGCCCCTGGCGATCGCCAGGTCCTGGCCCAGGATCAACTCTGCGCGGCGGTTGGCGCGAGTGACGTGACCGGCTCGATCGAGCAAGAGGCTGGCGCAGCCCACGGCTTCAAGGACGTCCGTCAAACCGGCAAGTCGGGCAGCGCTGATTCTTCTTCCCAAGGTCGCGGCTCGCGAGAGCGGTGCGGCGAGTCTGCGCAGCCCAAGCTGCTCGTCCCTCGTGAAAAAACCCTGCTCTTCCGTGCGTTGGAAGGCCAGGCACCAGACATCCTCGTCCGCCCGGACGGCTACCCCGCTGAACCAGCGCAGCCCGAAAGGGGCAAGCAACTCCTGATAGTACGGCTCCTTCCGCATTTGCGCTTCCGTCGTGAAATCCTGCTCCACGACGACACCGGTCCGGCTAAGCTTGGGTATCCCGCGAATACGAAAGTCCCGCTCCGCCCAACCACCGCGAAAGTAGCTGTCGGCGAGTTCCGAGAGGCTGTCGGAGTGCGGCGTCCCCGGAACGCGACCTTCCAACGGTAGCATCGTCGCACCGTATGCTCCCGCCGATCTGCAGATTTCGCCGAGTGCCAGCGACCAGGCCCCGGGATCCGTCGCAGCCTCGAGTACCAATGCCTCTGCGCGCCTGACTGCGTCGTCCATCATGCGGAACGGCCTCCCAAATCCGCAGCACTGTCCCGCAGCGCGGTTGGGTCGCCCCCGATCTCACCCGATTGGGGGGTGTGAGACACTACACTCGATGTTACTTGCGATCAAAGAGGTGCGAGGAGCCAATGCAAGGATAGTAAGATACATACATAGTCTTGACCTTGCGTTTCCTCCTGCATCGCGGAATTCGCCACGCTTGCTTCGAGTAAGGATCGAAGATGGCCGTTCTCTTTGCTGAAAAGATGCGGCGCGTTGCGCTTGCAGGTGCTGGCGAACGCAGGTTGGTCGCTCCCGCGAGGAAGGATGGTCGCCACAAGTCCGGTTCTCTGGATGTCGAGGTCGCCGGCCCCGAGCGATATCTGAAGTTCGAGAGTGAGTGGCGCGATCTTGTAAGCCGGGCATGGACCCCGAACGTCTTTATGGAGCCAGCCGTGGTCGCGGCTGCCGAGAGCGAAGCGGCCTCGACGCACACGCTGCTCGTTTGGGCTACCGAAAGCGACGGACGCCGACGGCTCGTCGGGGTGTGGGCCTTTGCGGTCGCCCCTGCAGCTCCTTGGTTTCCGATGAGACTTCTGCGGTCACCCCTCAACCGCCATTCTCACCTTGGAACTCCTGTGGTCGACCGAACCCTCGCGCGCGAGGTCATCTCGGCCATGGTCGAGGAATTTCAAAGGAACGCCAATCTGCCTAGCGTGATCGATGCAAGCGACTTCGAGGACGGCCTCCTCCTTGAACTGCTTCTGGGCTCAGTCAGGACGCGCCAACTCCCGTGGCTGTTACTCGATACCCGCCGGAGACCGAGGCTGGATTGCGAGTTCGACCCCGCATCTTACCTTTCAAAGCAACTCTCGCGCTCTCGACTGAAAAGGATCGCGCGCCTCAGGCGGCGACTGGAGGAACTTGGTCGCCTCGAGTACGAGATAGTGGAAGAGCCTGATGCGGTGTGCGCGGCTTTCGAGAAGTTCCTGGCCCTCGAAAGCGCGGGGTGGAAGTCAAGTCGGATCAGGCGTGGGCATGCGTTCCTCCTCCGCCCGCAATGGGCGCGCGTCGCTCGAGACATGATCGCCGGATTGGCCAAGGAGAGACTGGTTTCGATCCACATCTTGAAACTCTCCGGAAGAGAGATCGTGATGGACGTCCTGCTGCGCTCCGGGGCCGAGGCTTATACTTGGAGAACCGCCTTCGATGAGACGCTGCGGTCATACGGACCGGGGCTGGTGATGCTGCAGGATTACACGAAATTCCTGCTGGGCAATCCGACGCTGGCAGTCGTCGATTCCTGTAATCGCCGAGATACCGGCATAATGGCGGAGTTCTGGGCAGAGCGCCGGGCGGTGAAGGATGTTCTGCTCTGTACCGGCCGAAATCCCTTCGTGTTCTCGATAGTCGCCGTTGTGGCGCGGGTGCGATACTTGATTCGAGGCAAACTCAGAAGTGTACGCGACAAGGTTCTGCTGACAGTACTCGGCGTGCAGGGCGTCTTCTCGATCTCGACCCACGTCATCCTCGCAGCTTAGGCGAGCCTACCGGATGGTCCTCGTGGACGGGGAGAACCGAATGGTTGGCTCGTAGGCCGAAGAGATTGTCCGGGTCAGCTTATAATCCCGCCGGGAGCCGAAAAGCAGGGTATCGACGAGCCCGATCGGAGCCTGCCTGATGGCGGCCCCGGACGAAGCCTCCCCACCGATTTCGCCGGCCGTTTCCGTCCCCCATTGGGCAGCGCCTTCGTCCGACTGAGCAGGGTTGCTACGCGAGCACAGGAGGGTTGTTTCAGGTAGAACAAACTTCTCTCTCGCGACCATTGCGTGGAACGTTTTCGCCGCGTATCGGCCGGTTGCACATTTTTCGGCCGCTTCCGAGGCACGCGAATCGTGATGACCGATGACGAGGTGGCCCGCCACAATGCGAAGGTGCTCTTTTGCGCGCAGGCGCTCGGGGGCGCGAGCCCGGCGATCGTCATCTCGCTCGGCGGGCTCGTAGGGCAGGCGATCGCGCCGGATCCGACCTACGCCACCGTCCCCGTCAGCCTGCTCCAGCTCGGCATCGCGGCCGGCACCATCCCGGCGGCGCTCGCCATGCGCCGCTTCGGCCGGCGCGGCGGCTATATGGTCGGCACGACTATCGGCATGGTGGCCGGCTCGATCGCGGCGATCGGGGCGACGCGCGGAAGCTTCCTCCTCTTCTGCCTCGGCACATTCCTGGCCGGGTTCTACTCGGCCTATGTCCAGAGCTATCGCTTTGCGGCGACGGACGTCGCATCGGTTGCGTTCCGGGCACGCGCCATCGCATGGGTCATGGCCGGAGGCGTGGTTGCCGGCATCGTCGGCCCGCAGACTGTCATCTGGACGCGCGATCTCCTGCCCGGCTCGCCCTTCGCGGGCGGCTTCCTGGGCCAGGCCGGCCTCGCACTTCTGTCCTTCGGCGTAGTCGCCTTCCTGCGCAGCGCGCCGGCAGCGGTCACGGTTCCCGGGCAGGGTGGGGGCGGACGGCCGCTCGGCGAGATATTCGCCCAGCCGCGCTTCCTGCTCGCGGTCCTGGCCGGGCTCGTCTCGTACGGGCTCATGAGCTTCGTGATGACGGCCGCGCCGCTCGCGATGGTCGGCGAATGCGGCCACTCGCTCGCCAGCGCCACGCTCGGGATTCAGTGGCATATCCTGGCCATGTACGGTCCGAGCTTCTTCACGGCGCACCTGATGGACCGGTTCGGGCGGGTGCAGGTGGTGATCGCAGGCCTCCTCCTGATCGCGGCGGCGGCCCTGGTTGGCGTCGCCGGCACCTCCGTCGCGCATTTCTGGATCGCCCTGATTCTTCTCGGGATCGGCTGGAACTTCGGGTTCGTCGGAGCGACCGCACTGATTGCGGAAGGCGCGCGGCCCGAGGAGCGCACGAAGACCCAGGCCATGAACGACTTCCTGGTCTTCGGCTCGGTTGCGGCCGCATCCTTCTCGTCGGGAAGTCTGGTCAATGCCGGCGGCTGGGCGATGCTGAACTGGCTCGTGCTGCCTGTCGTGGCCATGACTTTGGCGGCGCTCATCTGGGGCATGCGGCGTCGCATTTTCACCACACCCGAGCCCGCTCTCACCTGAAGGTCCGAATTGCCCGTGAGGCGAAAGTTTGGCAGCTTAAGCTTCTCTTCTTGCCACAAGAGGGCGGACAGCCGCGTGGCCGTCCAGAACACCTCGGGCAATTCCTTAGGAAACGGACCGGGAACTCGATGCTGGCAATCCTCCTCATCGTGATCGGCGGCGCGCTGTCGATTGCCTACGGCCTCTGGGCCATCAATGACGTGATGAAGCGCGATGCCGGGACGGCCCGGATGCAGGAGATCGCCGCCGCGGTCGCCGAAGGCGCGCAGGCGTATCTGAAGCGGCAATACATCACCATCGGCGCGGTCGGGATCGTGCTCTTCGCCATCCTGGCGTTCCTGCTCGGCATCTGGGTCGGGGTCGGGTTCGCCGTCGGGGCGATCCTCTCGGGCGCGGCCGGGTTCATCGGCATGAACGTGTCGGTCCGTGCCAACGTGCGCACAGCGCAGGCCGCCTCCCGCTCCCTGGCGGACGGACTCGACGTGGCCTTCAAGTCGGGCGCGGTGACCGGGATGCTGGTCGCCGGTCTCGCTCTCCTCGGCGTCACGATCTACTACGCGTTCTTGACCCGGGTGGTCGGCGCGGCGCCGGCGAGCCGGCTCGTCATCGATTCGCTCGTCGCCCTCGGCTTCGGCGCCTCGCTCATCTCGATCTTCGCCCGCCTCGGGGGCGGCATCTTCACGAAGGGCGCGGACGTCGGCGCCGATCTCGTCGGCAAGGTCGAGGCCGGGATCCCGGAGGACGATCCGCGCAACCCCGCGACGATCGCCGACAATGTGGGCGACAATGTCGGCGACTGCGCCGGCATGGCGGCGGACCTCTTCGAGACCTATGCGGTGACGATCGTCGCCACGATGGTGCTCGCCGCGATCTTCTTCGCCGGGCAACCCGTCCTCGAGACGATGCTGCTCTATCCGCTGGCGATCGGCGCGGCCTGCATCGTGACCTCGATCATCGGCACCTTCGCCGTGAAGCTCGGGCAGAACCAGTCCATCATGGGGGCGCTCTACAAGGGCTTCATCGCGGCGGGCGTGCTCTCCGTGGTGGCGATCGCGGTCGTGAACCTCGTCATGTTCGGCGGGTTCGGCACCGTCTTCACGACCGTCGGCGGCGTGAGCTTCACGTCGGGCGCGCTGCTAGGCTGCGCGCTGACCGGTCTCGCCGTGACGGCGCTCATCGTGGTGATCACCGAGTACTACACGGGGACCGGCAAGCGGCCTGTGGTCTCGATCGCCCAGGCCTCGGTGACCGGCCACGGCACGAACGTCATCCAGGGCCTCGCGGTCTCGCTCGAATCGACCGCCATGCCGACGATCGTGATCATCGCGGGCATCATCGTGTCCTATTCGCTGGCCGGCCTCTTCGGCATCGCGATCGCGACGACCGCCATGCTGGCGCTCGCCGGCGTGGTGGTGGCGCTCGACGCCTTCGGGCCGGTGACGGACAACGCGGGCGGCATCGCCGAGATGGCGGGCCTGCCGAGCGACGTCCGCAAGTCCACCGACGCGCTGGACGCGGTCGGCAACACCACGAAGGCGGTCACGAAGGGCTACGCCATCGGCTCGGCGGGCCTCGGCGCGCTCGTGCTCTTCGCCGCCTATACGTCCGACCTCAACTTCTTCGTGACGGAGGCGAACAAGCCCGGCGCGACGGCCTTCCAGTACTTCAAGGGCGTGACGGTAGATTTCTCGCTCTCCAACCCCTACGTCGTGGTCGGGCTGCTGCTCGGCGGTCTGATCCCGTTCCTCTTCGGCGGAATGGGCATGACGGCGGTGGGCCGCGCCGCGGGTTCCGTGGTGCAGGAGGTCCGGCGCCAGTTCCGCGAGAAGCCCGGCATCATGGAGGGGCGCGACCGGCCCGATTACGGGCGCGCGGTCGACATGCTCACGCGGGCGGCCATCAAGGAGATGATCATCCCCTCGCTCCTGCCGGTGCTCGCGCCGATCGTGACCTACTTCGTCATCAACGCGATCGCGGGCCGCAACCAGGCCTTCGCGGCGGTCGGCGCGATGCTGATGGGCGTGATCGTCACGGGCATCTTCGTCGCCATCTCGATGACCTCCGGCGGCGGCGCCTGGGACAACGCCAAGAAGAGCTTCGAGGACGGCTTCGTCGACAAGGACGGCATCCGCCACATGAAGGGCTCCGAGGCGCACAAGGCCTCCGTCACCGGCGACACCGTCGGCGACCCCTACAAAGACACCGCCGGACCGGCCGTGAATCCGGCCATCAAGATCACGAATATCATCGCGCTCCTGCTGCTCGCGATCCTCGCGCACAGCTAAATTGCGCCGCAGCCCCGGCCGGTTCGCTGGCCGGGGTTGCGCGAAAGGCCGGAAGGCCATACCAAGCAGGCACCCGCCAGGGTGTCGGAGCGTAGCGCAGCCCGGTTAGCGCACTAGTCTGGGGGACTAGGGGTCGTGGGTTCGAATCCCGCCGCTCCGACCATTTCTTCTGGAAGCGGCAGGCTGTTTAGCCGCTGAACCCGCAAGCTCCTCTTTAAGGATCTGGATAGGTGCCCTCGGCCTGTTCCGCTCGCCGTGGGGGGCTGAAGCGCCGCCGGGTTCGCGCGCGCACCTAGGTGATCCTTCGATTCCAGGCTGGCGTACAAAGGCCGAACTAACGCCCAACGGTCCGAAACGGTTCCAAAAAATCTTCATCTGGTCGCATTCCAGCCACATGCCCCGGCCAATTGGCGCCCCCGTCGGCGGCCCGAGCTGGGCGGAGCTGATTGGAGGTGAGATGCGGGTCCGGAGTGAGGCAACGTTCGAGGCAGATGGCAATCCGGACACGCAAGATCCCGTTCATTGGCTTCCTTCGCGGTATGTCGCGAGGGATCGAGTCGCCCGCGTCCTCGATGCGGTCGATCGCGCCGGAACGCGTGTCGGGCGGGTCACCGCCGTGATCGGGTTCGGTTTTCTTGCCTGTGGCACGATACCCAACTCCGCACTCGCTCCCGTCGGGGTCGCGCAGGCAGCCGGTCACCGCTTCAAGCTTCAGCCGGTACTTCCCGCCCTCGTCGATCACGTTACCGAGCCGACGGAGCGGGGCCTCGAACCTGGCATGCCGGTGGTCCCAGGATCGATTGCGACGGCCATCCCGCCGAGTCTGGTCCTGTCTGCCTCGCTGCAGGCACCCGCCCATCACGCGAATGCCCTCGAGAAGCCGACGGAGAGCGCACTTCCCGTCGCAACGCCCATCCGGGAGCTTGATGCCGCATCGGTCACTGCCGCCGATATCAAGCATCCGAGCTTCGAGGCGAGCCGCGAGGAGGTCGAGGAATATCTCCGTTTCGGTTCGCGCGAGCTGCCGCGCCGTCTGGTTGAGACAATCGTGAAGGCTGCGCTCGCGACCGATGTCGACCCGATCTACCTGATGGCCCTTGCCGACAAGGAGTCGAGCTTCCGGACGGAAGTGAAAGCGTCGACGTCCAGTGCCGAGGGGTTGTTCCAGTTCATCGAGCGGACCTGGCTCGAGACTGTCAGGACCTTTGGGGCGAAGCACGGTCTCGCTGCCGAAGCCGCAATGGTCGACACGGTCGACGACAGGCCGTCGATCGCGGACGACGCCGAGCGTACGCGCATCCTCAACCTTCGGCGTGAGCCCTACATCGCGGCCGTCATGGCGGCCGAGATGCTTCGCCGCGATGCCGCTCTCATCGGCCTCAAGATCGGCCGCGAGCTGACGCCGACGGAGATGTACCTCGCCCATTTCCTTGGGCTAGACGGTGCAACCCGCTTCATCGCCATGAAGACGGCAAAGAAGGCGCAAAGCGCGACGGCAGCTTTCCCGGCCGCCGCAAGGGCCAATGCTGCAATCTTCTTCGAGAAGGGCAAGAAGGGGCGGCGGAAAGGACTCTCCGTCCGGGAGGTCTATGCGAAGATCGACAGCATGATCGATGCGAGACTGGAGATCTTCCGTCCCGTGAAGGTTATCGCCGAACTCGATCGGAACGGCTGATCGAGCCCTGAATTGCGGGCTCAACCGGCCGCAATGGCCTTCTCGATAACGCTGAGCGCCTGCATCATCTGCGCCTCGGTCACTACCAGGGGCGGGGTCAGTGTCAGGACGTTCCCCATGGTTGTCTTGAACGACACGCCCTCGTCCAGGCAGCGGTAGAGGACCGTCTCGGCAAGGTCGCCGTCCGGCTCCCGCGTGTCCCGGTCGCGCACGAGTTCGAGTCCCAGCAGAAGGCCGCGGCCCCGGACGTCTCCGATCGCGGGTAGGCGCGCCTTCATCTCCTCCATGCGGGTTAGGGCGGCGGAGCCGACGAGCGCGGCTTTGTCGACGAGCTCCTCATCCTCGATCACCGCGATCGTTTCGAGAGCGGCACGGGTGGTGACCGGATTTTTCTCGTGCGTGTAGTGCCCAAACGCCCAGGCGCCGCCCACGTCCAACTCGGGCCGAGCGATCACGGCGGCGATCGGCAGAATGCCACCGCCGAGCGCCTTTCCCATCACCACGATATCGGGCGCGACGCCATCATGGTCGCAGGAGAACATGCGGCCGGTCTTGCCGAGCCCGGTCGGGATCTCGTCGAAAATCAGGAGGACGCCGTGGAGATCGCAGATCCGGCGCACCTCCGCCCAGAAGCCCGGCGGAGGGATGTAGGGAACGGCCCGCGTCGGTTCGGCGATGAGGCAGGCGACATCCGTGTCATGCGACAGGATGTAATCGATCATTCGGGCGCAGGCGGCGCCGCTCTCCTCCGGATTTGAGGTGCCGTAAGGGCACCGATAGCCGCCGAAGGGAGCAACTTGCAGCGCGCCGGCGACCAGCGGCGCTGCCGGGCCGGAGCGGAACAGCACCTCTCCCGACATGGCCGACGCGCCGAAGCCGGCGCCGTGAAAGGCGTCCCAGAAGGAGAGGGTCTTGTGTTTCCCGGTCGCGGCTCGAGCGAGCTTCACGGCGACTTCGACCGCGTCCGAGCCGCCGGTGGTGAACAGCACCTTGGAGAGCGTGCCAGGCGAGATTTCGCCGAGCTTCTCCGCGAGCGCCAGCGCCGGCTCGCAGGCGTAACGGCGCGGCGCGAAAGGAAGGGTGTCCATCTGCTCGGCGATCACCCGCTTCACGCGCGGATGGCCGTAACCGATGTGATGGACGTTGTTGCCGTGGAAATCCATGTAGCGGCGGCCCGCCACGTCCTCGATCCAGATTCCCTCCGCCTTCGCGATGGCGTTCAGGCAAGGAGTGGACACGGATTGGTGCAGAAAGGCTGACGTATCGCGGTCGAGCAGATGGCGCGTCCGCGCATCGAGGCTGCGCGCCTGCCAGTCCGCTCGACGATCCGTCAGGTTCGTGTCGCTTTCCGATTCCGCTACCGCCCGAAGCATCAGAGGCCCATTTCCTCGACCACTTCCTCCGCAAGCGCGAAGGAGCATGACATGCCAGCACCCGTCGCAACGGTGACGACCCGGATCTCGGGAGAAGGTGCAGCAACGATCACGGGCGCTTCTCCCGACGAGGCGTAGGTGCCGGTCCAGCGCTCGACGATTGCCGGCCGCTCGCCGAGCAGCGCCTCGTATTCGTCTAGGATCAGTCTATCGGTGGCCTCGTCCGCGAACGGGTCCGGCGTTCGATCGTAGACATGGGAATCACCAATCACGCAGGTCCCGTCGCGCGCCGCGGCGACGATCAGGTGGATGCCCGCCGCAAGCTGCGGCCCGGCCTCACGCTCGAGCCTCGCCCGCAGCGGCGCCGCCTCTGGAAGCGTCGCGAAGGCCGCATACCGCACCAGCGACAGGTCGCTCATGAGGACGTGCGGCAAGGTTCCGCTCGCGGGCCGCACCCGCATCATCTGGAGCTTGCACCGGGTCAGGCGGAACGGGGCCAGCACCTCGGGGAAGAGCGTCGTGGCATCGTCGCCGGGGGCAACGATCGCGCGCTTCGCTCTGATCCGGCCTTGGCTCGTTCGGATGAGGCCGGGCTCCACGGCGAGGACAGCAGCCCCCCAGACGAAGGTGACACCTTGCTCCGCCTCGAGAAAGGCAGCCACCCGCGGAATCGCGTCGCGCGGTTCGATGCGAACTTCGTGCGGACTGAGGAGCGCCGCGGTGGCGCGCCCGGAAAGCGCCGGAAAACGCCGGCCGATCTCGCCCGTGCCGATCAACTCGCAGCCATTCGCCATCGGGCCTGCGGCAAAGGCCTCGAGGAGAGCAGCCGCTTCCGGGCGGCGCGCAGCGGTGAGCATGCCTCGCTGGTGGATCGGGATGTCCGCCGCCTCGGCCAGCTCGAGCCAAACCTCGCACGAGCGCCGAGCCCGCCGCCACATCGCTCCCTGTTCCTGGCCGGAGACGGTGACGAAGCCGAAGTTCCTGACCGACGCGCCGTTGGCCCGGGCATCGCGCTCGATGATGACGACCTTCAGGCCGCGTCTTCGGCAGGCAAGTGCATGCGCGAGGCCGACGATCCCTGCCCCGACGATGGCGACGTCGAATTCCTGTTCTGGAAGGTTCACCGGATGCGCCAGCGTTGCAGCCGCCCGGAAAGAATGCGCGAAAGCCCCAACTGCAGCAGCTTCGCGGCAATGGCCGTCGCGACGATCGCGGTGGCCATCGCGGCGGCGGACGAGGTCGTTCCTGCCTCGTCCATATGGACGATTGCCACCGAGGCAAGCTTCGTGTCGGCGCCATAAAGGAAGATTACGGCCGATACAGTCGTCATCGCATTGACGAACATGTAGACCGCGATGTCGAGGATAGCGGGCAGCGAGATCGGCACAGTAACCCGGCCGAATGTCACCCAGAACGGTACCTTGAGGGAGGCCGAAACCGCCTCGAATTCGCCATCGATGCTTTTCAGCGCCGTCGCGGCCGTCATGTGCGCGACGGTGTAGAAGTGGGCGATCGAGTTGACCACCAGAATCGCGAGCGAGCCGTAGAGCCAGTTCAGCGGGTTCCAAGGCGCGTTGAAGAAGAAGACGTAGCCTAGTCCGATCACGAGGCCGGGCACCGCCATCGGCAGCATCGCCAGAAGCTGCGCAAAGAAGCGACCGGCGGGAAACACCTTTGTCTTCTCGACAAGATAGGCCCCGATAAATATCAGCGCCGTGCCCACGACGGCTGTGAGCGCTGACATCTTGAGCGACGTCCAGTAGGGATCCCACCCGGCGGGGTCGAAGCGCTCGAAATCGAAATTCCCGAGTGTCAGCGACAGGTTGTAGGGCCAATAGGTGATGAACGACGCCCAGATCGCGACGCCGTAGGTCGCCACCACCATCCCGGCAACGGCCACGCAGAACAGCGTGAGCACCCGGTCGGCGACTGCCCTTTTCTTCGGTTCAAGCGGGACGGCACGAGCGGAGAGGAGCGCCACCTGTCGGCGCTGAACGGTTCTTTCGACCATGAAAGCCAGCACGGCAGGCGCCAGCAGGATGATTCCGACGACTGCGCCCATCGGGAAGTTCTGCTGCCCGACGACCTGCTTATAGGCGTCAGTCGCCAAGACATTGAACTGCCCGCCGATCACCTTGGGGATACCGAAATCCGTGACAACCAACGTGAAAACGACGAAGGCGGAACTGATCAGCCCGTAGCGGGCGCCAGGCAGCGTGACCGTCCGGAACACGCGTGCCGGCTTCGTGCCGAGCGCGTCGGCGGCCTCGTATAGCCGCGCATCGGCCATCGCGAGCGCAGCGACGTTGATCACGAGTGCGTGCGGAAGGGCATACAGGACCTCCGCAATGACGATCCCGATCGGGCCGTAGATCGAGTGCCCGAACAGCGCGCCACGCAGAAGGCCCTGGTTGCCGAACACGTAAGTCAGCGCGATGGCCGCGAGGAGCGACGGCGCGAAGACCGGCAGGAGGGCAGCCGCATAGAAGAGACCCTTCAGCCGCATCCGGCTCCTGGTCAGGGCATACGCGTAGGTGAACGCGATCGGCACCACGATCGCGGTGGCGAGTGCCGCCACCAGGATGCTGTTGAACAGCGAAGCGACCAAGGTCGGCGTGGAGAAATAGGTCGCGAAGTTGCGAAGGCCGACGAATGCGCCGCTGGTGTCCTCCACGCTCTTCGTCAACAGCGACGCGAGCGGCAGGGCTATGATGCCCATCAGGATGATGATGAGCAGCAGGATCAGGAGCCGGGCGATCAGGCGCTCGCCGAGCAGGGTGGAACGCTGCCCAGACGCTGTTTCCGCGTAGACGACGCTTCCTGCTAACGCCTGGGCCATCGTCAGGCCTGGGCCGGGAAGAGGCGGATCGACTCGGGCGGCAACGCGACGAGCAGGGTCTGTCCGCTCGCCATGCCGAGGTCCCGCATGAGGTTGGCCGAGAAATCGGCCGTGATCGGAAGCGCGCCGTCCAGTTGCGGCATCAGCCGGGCCCTGCAATAGGGCCCGAGGAACTCGAGCGCATCGACCCGTACGGGGACAGCATTAGCGTCGTCCTCGCGCACGCCGCGGACGCGGATCTCCTCGGGCCGAAGCCCGAGTTTGACGCCGGAACCCGGCAGAAAGCCCCGCTCGCCTGAGCAGAGGAGCTCGATCGGTCCGCTCCGGACCCGATCGGCCGCCACGACGGTCCCGTCCAGGAACGTCATCGCGCCGATGAAGTCCGCCACGAACGGCGTCGTGGGGCGTCTGTACACCTCCACGGGCGTTCCGACCTGCTCGATCACCCCGTGGTTCATCACCACGATGCGGTCGGCCATGGCGAGCGCCTCCTCCTGGTCATGCGTGACCATGATCGTGGTCACGCCGAGGCGGCGCTGGAGGTCACGAATCTCGGCGCGGAGGCGGATCCGCACCTTGGCGTCGAGTGCCGAGAGTGGCTCGTCGAGCAGCAGGAGCTTCGGCGAGGTCGCCAGCGCACGCGCGAGTGCGACGCGCTGCTGCTGTCCGCCCGAGAGCTGGACGGGGTACTTCGCGCCCTGATCTGGAAGGCCAACCAGAGCCAGGAGTTCCTGGACGCGTTGCAGCCGTTCTGCCCGGCGCACGCCCCGGTTCACGAGACCGTAGCCAACGTTCTGCGCAACCGTGAGGTTAGGAAATAAGGCATAGGACTGGAAGACGATGCCGAAATCGCGCTCGGCCGGCGGGGCGCGCGAGACATCCCGCCCGCCCATCCAGATCTGCCCGCCATCCTGAGGATCAAGGCCGGCGATAGCCCGCAGAAGCGTCGTCTTCCCGCATCCCGAGGGGCCGAGAAAGCAGACGAATTCGCCGCTCTCCACCTCGAGATCGATCCGGTCCAGCGCCGTGAAGGCGCCGAACCGTTTTACGAGGCCGGCGACCCTCAGGAAGGATGGAACACTCATCGAGGTCACTCCCTGGTCCACCGGCTGTGGCGCGCTCAGTTCTTCGGAGCCGCCTTCGCTTCGTAGCGCTTCGACCACTCCGCCAGCACGCGGTCGCGGTTCTCCGCCATCCAGCCGAGATCGTTCTTGATCATCGCCTTCTCGGCCCCGGCCGGATAGTTCGGCGGCGTGTTCTGGACACCCGGATAGGCGACGATGGCGTAGGTCTTGGAATAGAGCTCGTTCGCTTCCTTGCTGGCGGCCCAGTCTGCGACCTTCTTGACGAGGGCCAGGTTCTTCGAGCCCTTGACGATCGCGAACGCCTCTTCTTCCCAGCCCACGCCTTCCTTCGGCAGGACGACCTCGATCGGCGCCCCTTTGGTCTTCTCGGAGGCGCCGCGCATGTCGAGCGCGAGGCCGGCCACGCGCTCGCCGCGGGCCGCCTGCACGCAGGGTGCCGAGCCCGAATGAAGATAGGACGCAATGTTCTGATGCAGGCCGTCCATGAAGGCCCAGCCCTTCTCCTCGCCCATGCTCTGCAGCCAGCCTGCGACCATCAGGTAGCCGGTGCCGGACGAGGCGGGATGAGGCATCACGACCTTGCCCTTGAACTCGGGTTTCGTAAGGTCCGCCCAGGAGGTGGGCGTCGGAATCTTGTCCTTGGCAGCCTCGGCCGTATTGAAGCAGACGACGCCAAGATAGGCGTCCATGCCTGTCCAGGTGTGCGGGCCCTTTGCTGGCCGGAACGCTTCCTTCAGCTTCTCGGCTCCTGTCGGCTTGTAGTCTTCGAGCAGCCCCGCCTTATCGAAGACGAGCAGGCTCGAGGCGGCAAGCCCGATGACCATGTCGGCGCGGGGATTTTCCTTCTCGGCCATGAAGCGAGCGGTGATGACGCCGGTGGAGTCGCGCACCCAGACCACCTCTGCTTCTGGAACCGCGGCCTCGATCGAGCGCTTGAACGGTGCGAGCTGGTCGTTTTCCAGCGCCGTGTAGATCGTCAGTTTCGTTTTGGTCTGCGCGGCTGCCGCTCCAGCGAGGCCGCATGAAAGCCCGATTGCCAGGGCCGCGTTGATCCAGGATCTCATTCGAAAAACCCCCGCTCTTCGCGCCCGGTTAGCCCGGGCTCCGCTTCAGCCGCTCTTCATCAGTACACGCTGGCCAGCGATCTCCGACAAGTCGGAAGTTTCGCCACATATGCCCACTTTTTCACACGGACCAGGGCATCGACCAGGTGCGGACGTTGGTGAAGCTCTTCATCGCCTCGACCACGCCCTCCTTGTAGCCAAGCCCAGAATCCTTGATCCCGCCGAAAGGCGACATCTCGATCCGGTAGCCGGGCACCTCCCAGAGATTGACGGTCCCGACTTCGAGCTCTGCGACGAAGCGCTGGATGTAGTCGAGGCGGTTCGTGCACACGCCCGAGGACAGCCCATACGCGGTCGAGTTCGACAGCTTGATGACAGACCCGATGTCGTCCGGGCAGCGGATGATCGGGATGACAGGCCCGAAGGTCTCCTCGTGCACGAGCTCGCAATCGGCCGGCACGCGGTCCACGACCACCGGCGGGAACAGTGCACCGGAGCGGCGCGCGCCATGCAGCCGTTCGGCGCCCCGCGCCACGGCCTGGTCGACCCGCTTCTCGAAGAGCGCAGCCGAGCGCTCGTTGATGACCGTGCCGACATCCGTCTCGGGATCCATCGGGTCGCCGGCCTTCAGCTTCTTCGCCTTTTCGACGACAAGCTTGCTGAAATCATCGGCAACGCTCTCGACCACGAGGATCCGCTTCACGGCCGTGCAGCGCTGGCCGGAATTCTTGGTCGCGCCCTGCACGGCGAGCTCGGCCGCCTTGTCGAGGTCGGCATCCTCCATGACGATCAGCGGATCGTTGCCGCCCAGCTCGAGGACGAGCCGCTTGTAGCCGGCGGTGTTGGCGATGTGCTTTCCGACCCGTACCGAGCCCGTGAAGGTCACCAGATCCGCATCCGGATCAGTGATCATGGAATCGCCCATGGTCGAGGGATTGCCGGTCACGACGTGCAGCATCTCGGGCGGCAGCCCCGCCTCGTAGAGCACGTCCGCCAGAGCGAGAGCCGTCAACGGCGTCAGTTCCGTCGGCTTCAGCACCAGGCGGTTGTTGGTGGCGATCGCCGGGGCGAGCTTGTGGCTCACCATATTGAGCGGGTGATTGAACGGCGTAATTGCCGAGATGACGCCGAGCAGGGGCGTGCGGGTTGTGAAGATCTTCCGCTGCTTCCCGTTCGGGGAGATGTCGCAGGCGTAGATCTCGCCGTCGTCCTTGATCACGAGCTGCGCCGCGAAGGACCAGACGTCGTAGGCGCGGCTCGCCTCGTAGAGCGAGTCCTTCCAGCATAGGCCGGATTCCGCCGTGATCAGGCGGGCGAAATCCTCCTTGCGATCGCGCAGGAGTTCGGCCGTGCGCTGGAGAATCTGCTGGCGCTCGTAGCGGTTGAGCTTCGGCTTGAACGCGCGGGCCGCCTTGAACGCGTCCCGGACATGCTCCGGCCGTGCAGCCGGCACCGTGCCGACGACCTCGTTCGTGTATGGGTTGAAGACCTCGACCATGTCGTCGGTCGTGACGTGCCGGCCGGAGATGCGCATCGCCTCGCGGCGGAAGGGAAGCTTTACGGGTGCGTTCATGGCAGCCTCACCCGACGTGATTGAGCGCGACGTCGAAGACGTCGAAATTCCGAAGCGTGCGGCCCGCCGGAACGTCCAGCTTCCGATTGGCGATCAGCGGGACGACCTGCTCGGTCAGCCCGCCATGCGAGCGCAGGGGCTCGGTCAACCCGGAAAGGTCGTGCTTCGAGGCGGCCGTCCCGAGCACCTTGTGGCGCGTGGAAACGACGACGATATCGCCGATCCGGTCCGGCGGCAGCTCGAAGCGCTCGCACGCCTCTTCGCGGTCGATAGCGACCTCGACCCCATCCAGGGCCGACAGCCGTGCGATGATGCCCCCCGTATCCGCGCCCCTCGGCAGGTACACGGTCGCGAAGGAGCCGAGCGCACCGTGGTGGACAACGTAGGGATCCGTGATCGGCAGGATGACCCGTGCCTCCCCGGCTCCCAGCCAGCCGTCGAGCACTTCGTGCAGGTAGATCACGTCCGGCTCCCCGGAGGCGAGGTGCTTGTCGTTCATGCCGTGATCGGCCGTGAGGACCAGCACGCAGCCGGCCGCGTCCAGTTCGCCGACGTAGCGGTCGAGCATGGCGTAGAAGCTATTCGCCATCTCCGACCCGGGTGCCGCCTTGTGCTGCACGTAGTCGGTCGTCGACAGATACATCACGTCGGGGCGAAAGCTTTTCAGCAGGTTCACGCCGGCCGCGAAGACGAACTCGGAGAGCTCGGCCGAATAGACGTCCGGCACCGGCATGCCGACGAGGTCGAGCACGTTCTCGATCCCGTTGTCGGCGAGGTTCGCCTTGTCGGCCTTCTCCGACGAGAACGCGATCGCTCGCCCGGTCGAGAAATCGAGGCCGCGTCCGAGCAGCGTGCGCAGCTTGTCCTTTGCGGTCACCATGGCGACCTTGGCGCCCGCTTCGTGGAAGGCGGCGAGGATCGTCGGCGCCTGCATGAAGCGGACGTCGTTCATCATCACCTCCTCGCCGGTGGCCGGATCGTAGAAGTAGTTCCCGGCGATGCCATGCACCGCCGGCGGGCGGCCGGTGATGATCGAGATGTTGTTGGGGTTGGTGAAGCTCGGGATGACGGACAGCGCGGTCGTATTCGCGCCCGTCTTCATCAGCCGGTTGAGGTTCGGGGCCAGACCGGCTTCGATCGCCCGCTCGATATAGCCCGGCTCGGAGCCGTCGATGCAGACGACGACGGTCGGCGTCTTGGGCCAGCGATAGGTGCGACCGTTGACGGAGACGTCCTGGCCGATACGCGATTGCATATTCATCCTTGCCTCCTCACGCGGCCTGGGCGGATGGCGTGAGGTTCACGCCCATTTCGCGAAGGACTTCCGCGACTGCCGCGATGGCGCCGCGCATCTGGTCGGGCGTGATCCGGCCGATGCAGCCGATCCGGAACGTGTCGGCGACGGTGAGTTTGCCCGGGTAGATCACGTAGCCGCGCTCCTTCAGGGCGTCATAGAAGCGCCCGAAGACGAAGTTCGCCGCTTCCGGCATCCGGAATGTGACGATGATGGGGGCCTGGAGGTCCGGGGGCAGCAGCGGCTCGAAGCCGAGCGCCTTCATGCCCTCGATCAGGACCCGGCCATTCTCGGCGTAGCGCCCGCCGCGCCCTGCGACGCCCCCTTCGGCCCAGAACTCCTCCAGCGCCTGGTGGAAGGCGACGATCACGTGGATCGGCGGCGTGAAGCGGTACTGTCCCGTACGCTGGAATCCCTCGTGCTGGTCGAAGAGGTCGAGCACCAGGGTCGTGGCATTTCCCTTCGTTTCCGCCAGGGCCTCGCGGCGGCACAGGACGAAGCCGAGCCCGGGCACCCCTTCGATGCATTTGTTGGACGAAGCAGCGACCGCGTCGAAGGCGATCTGGCGTGAATCGAGGGGGAGGGCGCCGAAGGCACTCATCGCGTCGACCAGCAGCCGCTTTCCATGCCGGGCGACGACCTCAGCGACCTCTGCCACTGGGTTGAGAATGCCGCTCGTCGTCTCGCATTGGACCACGAACACGTGGGTGATGGCGGGGTCGGAGGAGAGCGCCTTGTCCAGATCGCCTGGCACGACCGGCTGATCCTCGGCTGTCTCCTGAACGATCGCGGCGCGGCCGGCGATATCCAGGATCCTCTTCGCGCGATGCCCGTAGGCCCCGTTGACGAGCAGAAGGCACTTGCCGCTCCGCGGCACGAAGGTGGTCAGCATGGCCTCGACCGCGAAGGTCCCTGACCCTTGCATGGGCACCGTGACGTAGCGGTCAGTGCCGTGGATGATCTCGGGCAGGTGCTCCAGCACTGCCTTGTTGATCGCCACGAAGGTCGCGTCGCGCGAGCCCCAGTCGTGGACCATAGCTTCCTTGACGCTCCGGGAGGTCGTGAGCGGGCCGGGCGTGAGGAGCAGCGCGTCTCCCGTTTCGGATGTGCCGCGCGGGGCGGGAGTCTGATTCATGCGGGGAGCCTCAACCAAGCTTGATGATGACGATGCCGGCGACAATCAGGAGCGCTGCCACTCCGCGGGCCGGGACGAGCGGCTCCTTCAGGAAAAGGACGGCGATCAGCATCGCGAAGAGCACGCTCGTTTCGCGCAAGGCCGCCACAAGGGCGATCGGCGCGACCGTCATCGCCCAGATCGCAATCCAGTAGGCCGCCAAGGACATGCTCGCGCCGGCGAAACCCGGCACCAGGAAGTAGCGCATCTTCGCGAACGGGGCAGAGCCGCGGCGCCAGAGCAGGTAGAGAGGCAGCGGAATGGCATCGAAGACGAAGAGCGCCGCCGAATAGGCGTGCGGGTCCCCGGCAATGCGCGCGCCCATGCCGTCCACGATCGTGTAGCCGCAGATGACGACGGAGGTGAGGAGCGCAAAGCCGACGGCCCGCCGGTCGAAATGCGCGCCCTTGCCGCGCAGCGACATGAGCGCGATCCCGGAGCCCAGGATGGCGATTCCGACCCCGGCGGCGGCCCCGAACGGCTCCCGCACCAGGAAGAACGAGACGAAGGCAGTGAGGAGCGGCGCCCCTCCACGGGCGATCGGGTAGACCTGCCCCATATCCGCCTGCCGGTAGGCTTCCGACAGGAAGAGATAATAGGCGAGGTGGATCACGACGGAGGCGAAGAGCCATGGCCAGGCCTCCGCCTTCGGCAGCCCCAACGCGATGAGAAAGGGCAGTCCGACCAATCCGGCCAGCCCCGTCACCATTGTCATCGCGACGAACGGCTCGAGCCTGACCTTCAGGACGGCGTTCCAGCCCGCATGCATGGCGGCAGCCAGGAGCACTGCCAGAAATACGCCCGTCGTCATCCCGACACTCGCTCAGGGACTCGAATAAGCCGCGCCGGCCGGAAGAGATGGCTCGTGCAGGAGACGGCGTGTGGCCATCGTCCATGGATGGTCTCGCAGGTAGACGGCGCTACTCTAGAGAGCCTTTCATGGGATGCAACACGTTCTCACAAAAAACCACATTTTCACGCGGCGACGATGACGTCCATGCCGCGGGCCTGTAAGCCCTCCGACATCGAGGCGGGGGGCGCGATGTCCACGATGAGACCGGCCGCGCGCTCGGTATCCGGGATGCGGATCGGCGTGAGCCGTCCGAACTTGCTCCCGTCCGCCACGAGGTAGGCCCGCTTGGCGGCTCGCAGCATCCGGCTCCGCTGTTCCGCGGCGACGCGGGTGAAATCCGTGACCTCGCCGTCCTCGGAAATCCCGGCCGCGCCCACGAAGGCGAGATCGAACCGGAACCGTTCGAGCGCCTCCATGACTTCGATCCCGAAGGCGGCCTCGTCCATGCAATCCACCTCGCCGCCGAGCATGTGGACGCGCGTTCCGGGGACGCGGCACATGACCAGCGCAATCGGGAGGGAGTTGGTTGCAATCGTGAGATCGCTCTTTCCCGCGAGGGCTTCGGCGACCTTGAGCGTGGTCGCGCCCGAATCGAGAAGAACCACCATGCCGTCTTCGACGAGCTCCGCGGCGGCGCGGCCGATGGCGGCCTTGCCGTCCGGGTTCTCGCCCAGGCGCTTCACCAGCGCGGTTTCGGAGCTTCGCCGGGAGGCGCCGCCATGCACGACGTCGAGCCTGCCGCGCTTGGCGAGGCTCTTTAGGTCCCGGCGGATCGTCTCGCGCGAGACCGAGAAGGACTCTGCCAGTTCCTCGACGCTGACGGTCCCGGCGAGTCTGAGGCGAGAAAGGATTTCGTCCTGGCGGCGCGCTGCTATCGGGCGAGACATTTCGGCTGATTTCTGCTCCTCGGCGAGCGTGCGTTCCGGCCTGCGTCCAGGCAAGCACTTCTTTGAAGCTTACTCGTGGATCCGATGACTGACAGGTTCCTCAGTTCCAGCCTCTACCGGCCGAATGTCGGGGTGGCTCTCTTCAACGGCGACGGACGCGTCCTCATCGCGAGACGAATCGGGGACGACGGGCCGGAGATCGTCGTGCCGGGCTGCGAATGGCAGATGCCACAGGGAGGGATTGATCCGGACGAGGACCTCGAGGCCGCCGCGCGTCGGGAACTCTGGGAGGAAACGGGTGTCACCTCGGCGGAGGTGATCGGGATCCTGTCCGGGCCGGTCCGCTACGATTTTCCGCCCTATGCGGGGCCGCCGCACCGTCTGGCCGCGTTCCGGGGGCAGGAACAGCGCTGGTACGCGATGCGCTTCACCGGCGAGGAGCGCGAGATCGATCTCGGCATCACCACGCATGGCTCGGAGCCCGAATTCGATTCGTGGCGCTGGGAGCGGCTGGACCGGATCACGGCGCTGGTCGTGCCGTTCAAGCGGCACATCTACGCGCAGGTTGCGGAGGAATTCTCGTCGCTGGCGCTGGTCCGCTCCGGCTGATCCAGAGCGGCCCGGCCGGTCGCGTAGAAGGTGGTCCGAAGCCATCCGCGAATGACCTCGGACCGGTTTCGGCTCGCGTCAGCGCGTCCAGTTGAAGGAATAGGAGACGCTTGCGCCGAACGTCCACTGATCCCGCGATCCGATCAGCCGGGTGATCGGGCTGCGGCCGGCGTCGCCAACCAGGCGGTTGTAGCCGCCGAAGACCGACGTGCCCCAGGTCTCGTCCCACTGGTAGCTGATCGAGCCGACGCCGCCCACGGTCGTCACGCCCCCGCCGGCCCGGAAGGCGGCTGGGATGATGGCGTTTGCCGCGGCTTCTCCGGGCGTGACCCCGAAATAGGTGCGGACATAGTTCGCATCGCCGAAGCCGATCCGCGGGCCGATTGCGAAGGTCCAGCGGTCGACCGGCGCGATGAAGTCGAGCCCGGCATTGCCGACAAAACCTTCTGCACCGTTCAGCGCGTAGCGGAGCTCGACGCGGGCCCGGATGAAGCTGACCGGGAAGTATTCGAGGAAGATGCCCGGCTCGACGCTCCAGTTGATCTTCCGCAGGCCTACGAGGCGGCGGTCATCGGAGTAGTAGCGTCCGCCCTGCGCCCGCACGACGGGGCCGATGCGGAAATTGGGGATGTCCTCGTAGAGCGAGATGCTCAGGCCGTCGTCTTGCGCCGCAAAGCGAGGCGCCTCACCGAGGCGCCGGACGTTCACGGACGGATAGCCGAGCGCGATGAAGTCGTCCGCCCCAGGATACCTGGGCTTCGCCTGGCCGGTGGCCGTGATGGTCACCACGTAGGTGTCCGCTTCCACCATCATGGGCGTGCGCGCCTGCCCGTTGCTGCCGAGATCGGCTGCAGGTGCGAAGGTGGAGGAAAACACGAGAGGCGCGGCCAGCATGGCCGCGTAGCGGAACGTCATTTTTCAATTCCCGAATGGCGCGCAGTCGCGCGCCAATGTGTCGGGTGCAGGTTAATGGTCTACGACCCGACGCAGCAACGCAGCAGAGGCTTGTTGCTGACGATCCTCCGCCGGCTGTGCTTTCCGGACATCAGGCTTGGCCGTTCAAGAGTAGTCGGCCAGCGTTCCGCGACGGCGAATGTCCAAAGTCGCACAATGGAACGCGCCGCCGAACGGTCCATAGGCCAGGAACGGGATGGGCAGCGGCTCGAAGCCCCAATCCTTCAGTGCACGAATCAGCGTGGGCTGCGAGGCATCCACGACGACCTTCCTCTCGGTCAGGGACAGCACGTTGATGGAGGTCCAGGGCGAGCACATCGAGATCTTCGCCATGATGCCCGAGACGGGGTCCGGCCGAGGGGCGACGAGAACGTCCCAGCGCTTCAGGGCCGGCGGAAGATTCTCGATGTCGCAATAGTCAGGGTTCACCAGTACCTTGCCCGGCGCGAGCGGCATGAAGGTGGAGTCGATGTGCATCGGCTGCGTGCACAGGCTCGGGATCTCGTGGATCCGGTAAGTGTCGCCGAGGTGCCGCTGCAGCCAGGAGATGCCGAACCGGTTCGTGACATTGGAGACGGTCACGAAGAGGTCGCGGCCGCAGCGCACGAAGTCGGCCGCGTCGAAGACGGGCTCGAATTCGTTGATGGTGTACTCGATCGGGCCGCCCTTCTTCGGCAGCTTGTAGTTGTACCGGTAGAGGTCGTCCGTCAGTTGCGGCCGGGGCGCGGAGGTCCAGCGGGCGCCCGCCTGGAAGTATTCCTTGAACAGGGGACGGTAGGCGTCCTGCTCGAAATGGCGGGAGCGCCAGCACATCGGGCTTTCGATGATCTCGTCGCCGACCACCATGTAGCCGTCCCGCGGGCAGGCGATGGTGAACCCGCGCGAGGACCAACTCGGGGTCCGATACTTCTTCGAGAAGTCCATGATCTCGGGCCGGCGCACCTTCACGCCCTCGCCCTCGAGCAGCGCGATGAAGCCGTCGAGCTCCTTCTGCGCCAGCTTCTTCATCCAGCCCGGGTACTTGAACCCGGCTGCGAGCCGGTAGAGGCCCATCACGGAAGGCGGCAGGTTGTAGGTGACCGTGATGTGGTTGGACGGGATCGTGGCCCCCTCGAGCCGTCCGACGATCACCTCCTCGAGCGGATCCCACTCGTTGTAGGACATCACCGGGCAGGTGCTATCGGCCTCGGGCAGGCGCGACGCAGGCGCCGCCCCCGTCGCCGACTGCGTCCGGTCCAACACGTCCGCTTGCGAGGTCACCCCGAGGTCCACGTCGCCTCTCTCCAGATTATGCCCGATCGCTCCACCCGTCTGATTTTCAGGCAATGCGACCACAAATTGGGGGCATTGTTGAGCGATCTCGGATAGATAGCACGCGCATTAAACAGAGTTAGGCCTGAAGGCCAGAGTGAGACCGCGGGCAAGATGAAGCGTTTGACGGTTCTTGCCGCCTTAGCCGGGCTCGGCCTGTTCACGGGCCTCGTCGTTTATTCAGGGGCGGACGACATCCTGGCGGCCGTGAGGAGCGCCGGCTGGGCAACCCTCCTCGTCGTCCTCCTGCGGGCGGTGGCCATCGCGGTCGACGGCCTTGGCTGGAACATGCTCTTCCCGCCCGGGAAACGCCTCTCCGCCGGGGTGGCGATGCTGCTGCGCTGGATCCGCGAAGCGACGAACCAACTCCTTCCGGTCGCGGCGATCGGGGGCGATTTCATCGGCGCGCGGCTCGCCACCTTCTGGCGCTGCGAGGGCGCGATGGCCTGGGCGAGCGTGATTGCGGATATCGCGGTCCAGGCTGGAACCCAGCTGCTCTTCGCCGTGCTCGGGCTCGGGCTCCTCGTGTGGCTCGTGGGCGATAGCGAGCTTGTCCACTATGCAGCCGGAGGTCTTGGTATCGCTGCCCTCGGCCTCGCCGGGTTCCTCCTCCTCCAGAGGCGGGGTGGCTCGAAGCTCTTCCTGGCCATCGGCCAGAAGCTGGCGGCAGGGCGGGAATGGGCAGCGCTCGCCGCCGTGGAGCGCTTCTACGAGCGCCTCCGGGAAATCTATGCCAATCCGCGCGGGGTCATGGCCTCGGTGGCGATCCATTCGGCCGTGTGGATCTTCGGTTCGCTCGAGGTCTGGGTCGCCCTGCACTTCATGGGCCATCCGGTGAGCTTCGCCGAAGCCATCGTGATCGAGAGCATGGGTCAGGCGGTCCGCGGTGCGGCGTTCGCCGTCCCCGGCGGCATTGGTGTCCAGGAGGGGGGCTTCGTGGCCATCTGCGCGCTCTTCGGCATCCCGGCAGGGCCGGCGATTGCCCTGTCGCTGGTGAAGCGCGTGGCCGACCTCGCCCTCGGCGTCCCGGGGCTGATCGCTTGGCAGTGGCTCGAGGGCCGTCGCGCCTTCAGCCGCTCCGCCGAGCTCGGCGGAAAGACGGGCAGCCTGGCGGGGGGGCGCCATTGAATCCGACGGGGCTCCTCGCGGGTCTCTTCCTCGTCCTGGCGGGGGCGGGGCTCCTCTACCTGGTCGCCGCGATCGTTTTCGTGGGTCGGATCGCCTCCCGGCGCGTGCCGTCGGTAGCAGCAACCCCCGCGGTGACGGTCCTGAAGCCGCTCCACGGAGCGGAGCCGCGCTTGTTCGAAAATCTGTCGAGCTTTCTCCGGCAGGATTATCGCGGGCCGGTTCAGGTCGTGTTCGGCGTCCAGAATGCCCGGGATCCGGCCATCGAAGTCGTGCGCGCACTCGAGCGGGCATTTCCGGGGGCTACGGTCGACCTCGTGATCGATGCCAGCCTGCATGGCTCGAACCGCAAGGTTTCCAACCTGATCAACATGGCGAAGCGGATCCGCCACGAGATCGTGGTCCTCGCCGACAGCGACATGGTCGTTGCCCCGGACTACCTGCGCCGCATCGTAGACGAGTTGCACGTTCCGGGTGTGGGGGCCGTGACGTGCCTCTATCATGGGGTTGCGGCGGGCAACGTCTGGTCGCGGCTGTCGGCGCTGGCGATCGAGACGCATTTCCTCCCAAGCGTTGCCGTGGGGCTCGGCCTCGGGCTCGCGCAACCCTGCATGGGTTCGACCATCGCGCTTCGCCGCGAGACGCTTGAGGCGATAGGCGGCTTCCGGGCCTTCGCTCATGACCTCGCCGACGATTACCTGGTCGGGGCCGCCGTTCGCCGGCTCGGCCTGAAGGTCGCCGTCACGCCCTTCACGATCGGCCACGCCTGCACGGAGCGCTCCTTCCGCGACCTCGTAGGGCAGGAGCTGCGCTGGGTTCGGACGATCCGCCAGATCGATCCGGGCGGTCATGCGGGATCCGTCGTCGCGCACCCGCTTCCGCTGGCGCTGCTCGCTCTGGCTCTGTCGCCGGGTTATGTCGCCGCCTGCTTCGTCGCCGCGGCGATCCTGCTTCGGATGGGACTGTACCTTGCCGTGAAGCGGGCCTTCGGCTTAAAGGCACAGGTTTACGGGCTCGCGCCTTTGCGCGACCTGCTTTCTTTCGGCATCTTCGTGGCGAGCTTCTTCGGCCGCGGCGTCAGCTGGAGAGGGCATAGCTACGATGTGACGTCCACGGGCGTCCTCACGGCCAAGACGAGGCACTGAACCCGAGATGATGCGCACGCTCTTCCTTCAGGCGCCGTCCTTCGACGGCTTCGACGGCGGCGCCGGCTCCCGCTACCAGGCCCGTCGCGAGATCCAGTCCTTCTGGTATCCGACCTGGCTCGCACAGCCGGCCGCTCTGGTCGAAAATTCAAAGCTGATCGACGCGCCACCCCACAAGACGACCTTGCAGGACGTCCTCGGCCAGGTGCGCGACTACGACCTCGCGGTTCTGCATACCTCGACGCCGTCTTTCGATTCGGATGTGAAGGTCATCGAGGCCATGAAGGCCACGAATCCGAACCTGAAGGTCGGGCTGATCGGCGCCAAGGTTGCCGTGCAGTCGAACGAGAGCCTCGAACAGGCACCGATCGTCGACTTCGTGGCCCGCAACGAGTTCGATTTTACGGTGAAGGATGTGGCCGACGGCAAGAGCTGGTCGGACATCAAGGGGCTGTCCTACCGGAACAGCCAGGGCGTGATCGTGCACAACGAGGACCGCGCGGTCATGCACGACATGGACACGCTGCCCTTCGTCACGCCGGTCTACAAGCGCGACCTCGTGATGGAGAACTACTTCATCGGCTATCTGAAGCACCCCTACATCTCGTTCTACACGGGACGGGGCTGCAAGAGCCGCTGCACGTTCTGCCTCTGGCCGCAGACGGTCGGCGGCCACCGCTACCGCACCCGCTCCGTCGGGCACGTCATCGAGGAGGTGAAGTACATCCTCAAGGCGTTCCCGCAGATGAAAGAGCTGATGTTCGACGACGACACCTTCACGGACGATCTTCCGCGGGCGGAGGCGATCGCGAAGGAACTCGGCAAGCTCGGCGTGACCTGGTCGTGCAACGCCAAGGCGAACGTTCCGCGCGACACCCTGAAGGTGCTCAAGGACAACGGCCTGCGCCTGCTGCTCGTCGGCTACGAGAGCGGCAACCAGCAGATCCTGCACAACATCAAGAAGGGGATGCGGGTCGAGGTCGCCGAGGAGTTCACGAAGAACTGCCACGAGCTCGGCATCAAGATCCACGGCACCTTCATCCTCGGCCTGCCGGGCGAGACGCAGGACACCATCCGCGAGACGATCAAGTTCGCCACCCGCATCAACCCGCACACGATCCAGGTCTCGCTGGCCGCGCCCTATCCGGGCACTTTCCTCTACAAGCAGGCCATGGAGAACGGGTGGCTCGACGAGAGGAACGCCGAGCTCATCAACGACAACGGCATCCAGATCGCGCCGCTGCACTATCCGGGCCTGAGCCACACGGAGATCTTCACCTCGGTCGAGGATTTCTACCGGAAGTTCTACTTCCGCATCCCGAAGATCGCCTCGATCGTCGGCGAGATGGTGACCGAGCCCGACATGATGAAGCGGCGGCTGCGCGAGGGCGTAGAGTTCTTCCGCTTCCTCAAGGAGCGCCGTGGCGTCGCGCAGGCGGCGTAACTTGACCAGCGCGGTGTGACGGACGGCGCGGAAACCGAGAAGGCGGTCGCCGAGCTTCCTCCCGAGGAACTGGCCGCCTTCCGCTCGTGCTTCGAGCCCTCCGATCCGGAGTGCTTCGACGGGCGGATCGCAACGCATGCCGCTCGCGTTTCCGACGCGCCGTTTCTTGACAGCCTGCGAGAAGCAGCCGGAGCCCCTCCGCATCCGCGCCGAAATGTGACGCTCGCCCCCCGTCGGTTCATCTGAAGAGGATGGGCCGCTTCTGGTCCGTGCGGGTCGGTCGCGGTATCGCGCCCTTACCGTCGAGGTGGTGGCCAACCTCGTTTGGTTTGGAATTGGGTCTCATGCCGATTACGACGCCTTGATCGACTGACCTTGAAGCAGCCCGAACGCATCCTCACCGTCACGGCAGACGATTTCGGCCTCTCCCGCGAGGTGAATGACGCCGTCGAGCTCGCGCATCGGGATGGCATCCTGACGGCCGCGAGTCTGATGGTCGCTGAGCCCTGGTGCGCGGACGCTGTCGAGCGGGCGCGCCGGCTTCCGAAACTCTCCGTCGGCCTGCATCTCACGCTCGTGGAGGGGAGGGCCGTTCTCCCGCCAGGCGAAGTGCCCGATCTGCTCGGCCCTGACGGGAAGCTGCAGACGGACCTCGCCCGCTACGGAGCCGAGATCTTCTTCCGCCCCCGCGTGCAGCGCCAGGTCGCCGCCGAGATCAGGGCGCAGTTCGAGGCCTACGCCCGGACCGGCCTGCCGCTCCATCACGTGGACGCGCACAAGCACTTCCACATCCACCCGACGATTGCCGGCCTCCTCCTGGAGATCGGGCAGGAATTCGGCATGCGGGCACTGCGCGTGCCGGTGGAGCCGGCCGCCGTACTGGGAAAGGTCGAGAAGGTGTCCCAGGGCCTCGAGGCGCGGCTTGCGGGCCCCTACGCGAAGCTTCTCCGGGCGCGAGCACGGCGGATGGGATTGGTGGTGGCCGACCACGTCTTCGGGCTCGCCTGGTCGGGAGCCATGTCCAGCGAGCGGGTTTTGGGGATCCTGGGGAACCTCCCGGTCGGGCGAACGGAAATCTACACTCATCCGGCCACCGCGGATGCGTTTGACGGCGCCGCGCAGGGTTACCGCTACCGGGATGAGCTTGCGGCGCTTCTGGCTCCCGAAGCACGTGCCGCCCTCCAGGCGAGCGGCGCTCAGATCGCGTAGTCGTTCGACGGCGGTGCGGGGCGCGTCTTCGGCGGGCCGAGGAAGGCCGGCACGACGAAGAAGGCGGCCAGGAGCGTGAACACCAGCGAGATCGCCAGGAGTTCGCCCATCGAGGCCGTCCCCGGATGGCTGGATGCCCAGAGCGATCCGAACGCCACCCCAGTGGTCAGGGCCGAGAAGAAGATGGCCCGCGTCAGGCTCGAGGCGAGGACGTCGGCGACGCCCTGGCGCCAGGCGATCAGGTAATAGATGTGGAAAGCGACCCCGACCCCGAACATGAGGGGGAGGGCAATGATGTTGGCGAAGTTCAGCTGGAGGCCGGCGAGTTGGGCCGCCTGCAGGGTCAGGATGCCCGCCAGGATGAGCGGTCCGATCGCAAGGACCACATCCCAGAGGCGCCGCATCGCGACCCAGAGGATGATGGTGATCGCAACGAGGGAGTAGATCCCCGCCTCCAAAAAGGCTCTGACGATCGTGTCGCCCGACTCCTTGATGGTGACCGGGGCTCCCGAGGCATGCGCGGCGACCGATCGGACGGCCGCAACGAAGCGCTCCGCCGCTTCGGGATCGGAGAGGTCCTGCTTCGGCTGCACCTCGAGCCGCGTTTGTCCGTCCGGAGCGACCCAGTCGCGCAGGATCTCCTTCGGCAGGTTCTCCCGCGTGATCGGCTCGGCCGTGAAGGCGGTCCTCAAGGTCGTCACGAGTCGATCGAAATCGATCAGCACGGCGTCGACGGCGGCCTGCTGGCGAGCCGGGCTGGCACGACTCAGCTCGTCCAGGGCCTCGGCAAGGCGCGCCGCGGCCGGGCCGCCTGGCGCGGCGGCACCCTTGGCGACCTCGCGCAATCCTTCCGCCGTTTTCTCCAGAGCGGCCTTGCCCTCCTCGTCGGACGGGGGCGGGACCCTGTGCGGGTCCAGGACCGCCGCGAGGCCCGGCTCCGCCTCCTTCAGCATGGCCAGCTTTCTCTCCTGGCCGGCGGGCAGGAACGTCTCGAGCGAGGCCACCCGCTGGACCTCGGGGAGGGCGGCGATCTTCGCCGCGTCGGCGCGGGCGGCCTCGAGCGAAGGGTACAGGATGTCGATGGTGGTCGGGCTCGTCTCCGCCCTGCTCGCGAGGTCGCGGAACGTCGCCACCGATTCCACGCGCGCGTCGCGCAGGTTCATCGGGTCGGAATCGAAGCGAAGCTTCAGCAGGGCCGGCGTTCCGGCCAGCACGATCGCGCCCGTGATCCCGATCACCAGCAGCCGGTGCCGGGCGATCCAATGGTCGACGTGGGCCAACCAGGCCGTTTCGACCGGAGCGCGCTCGGGGCCGGGCCGAAACACCTCGATCAGCGCAGGGAGCAGCGTGAAGCTCGCCAGGCAGGCGACAGCCATGCCCATCCCGGCGATCAGCCCCAGCTCCGAGACCCCGCTGAAATCGGTCGGCAGGAAGGACAGGAAGCCGGCCATCAGAGACAGCGCGGCGAGCGTGAGCGGAAACCCGACTTCACGTCCGGCAGCGCGTAGCCCGAACCCCAGTCCGCCGTGGTTATGGCGCTCGGCCCGGTAGCGGACGGCGAACTGGATGCCGAAATCGACGCCCAGTCCGATGAAGAGGACGAAGAAGGCCACCGAGATGAGGTTGAGCCGCCCGACGGCCAGCAGCCCGAGCGCCGACGTTACGACCAGCCCCGCGAACAGGGTGATCAGGACGGCGAGAATCAGCTTCGGCGAGCGAAGCGCGAGCCACAGGATGATTCCCACCGCGAGCAGGGTGAGCCCGATATTCAGTGCCATGTGCTCGGCGACCGTTGCGAACTCCTCGTCCGCGAGCGGTACCGGGCCGGTGAGGCGAATCATGACGCCGTTCTCGGGGGTGAGCCCGAGCTCGGCGGCCTTGCGGCGCAGGATCTCCGTTGCGGCGGCTCCCGGCTGCAATGCGCCGTAATCCATCACGGGGCGAACGAGGACGACCTTCCGCAGATCGGCGGGTTCCGGCGGGCGGCCGCTGACCAGCGACTGCCAGGAGAGGCGGGCGGGCTTCCCGGCGAGGGCCGCCTCGATCGCCTCCGCGAAGGCAACATAGCGGGGCGCGAGCTCGTCCGGCGTGATGTCGCCGGTCCGTATGCCCACGAGGGTCGCGCCAAGCGTCTGGGCGAGGCCCTGCAGGCTCGGATCGCCCGCAAGAATCGACAGCAGGCCCGCTTGCTCCGAAACCGAATCGAGCGTGGCTTTCAGCTCATCCTCGGACAGGAAGAGGAGCCCGTTCTTGGCGAAGAACGGGCCGCCGTCGGGACGCTCAACGCTGCGAAATGTGGCAGGGTCGCTGCGCAAGCCGGCGGTCAGCCGCTCGGCCGCTTCTTCCGCGATCTCGGGCGTCTTCCCGTCGATGACGACCGCCACGAGCTCCGTTCGCTGCGGGAACGCGCGATCGAAGGCGATCTCGGCTTGGCGCCACGGGAGCGACGGAGACAGAAGGCTCGCCGTATCCGTGTTGATCGCGAACCGTGTCACCGCGACGAACAGGCAGACGGCCGTGAGGAGGGCCGAGACCGCGAGAACGGTCCAGGGACGTCTCACGGAAACGTCAACGATCGCTTCAACGGGTCGCATCATCAGGGGTGTATCACGCCATCATTTCTGCGTGCGCGGGGGGGAGGCTGCTCCTCCTAGCGGCGGCGACCGGGCCAATCAACGATGGGGCCTGCCCCGCGGAGCTCGCCTGGATGAGGATGGCACGGTGAATGCTGCGGATACGGCCTCGTTAGGCCTGCTTCTCGACGAGAGGCATCGAAGGGTTCATAATGCTGTCCGTGATCGGTCGAATGGTGTATGCGCTGGCGATCCGGGGCCCTCTGGGCGCGATACTCAGCAAACGGGTAAGGGCATGAAGGTCGTTCTCGCGCAGCCGCGCGGATTCTGCGCAGGCGTCGTTCGCGCGATCGACATCGTTGAGCGTGCGCTCACCAAGTATGGTGCGCCGATCTACGTCCGGCACGAGATCGTCCACAACCGGCACGTCGTCGAGACCCTGAAGGCCAAGGGAGCGGTCTTCGTGAAGGAACTGTCGGAGGTCCCGACTGGCGCCGTGACGGTGTTCTCGGCCCATGGCGTTGCCCGCTCGGTGCAGGCAGAGGCCCAGGAGCGTCAGCTTCCCGTTCTGGACGCGACATGCCCGCTGGTCACCAAGGTTCATAACCAGGGCCGCCGCTACGTGACCCAGGGGCGTACCCTCGTTCTCGTCGGCCATGCCGGGCATCCGGAGGTCGTCGGAACGCTCGGCCAGATCGACGGGCCGGTGCACCTCGTTCAGACGGCGGCGGAGGTCGAGACCCTGCCGCTGGCCCTCGATACGCCCATTGCCTACATCACCCAGACCACGCTCTCGGTCGATGATACCCGCCACATCATCGAGGCGCTGAAGGCGCGCTTCTCCGACGTGATCGGGCCGGATACCCGGGACATCTGCTACGCCACGCAGAACCGCCAGGCCGCGGTCCGCGACCTCATCAAGCTCGTCGACGTTCTGCTCGTCGTGGGCGCCCGCAATTCGTCCAACTCGAATCGCTTGCGCGACGTTGGCGAGGAGGCCGGAGTGCCGTCGTACCTCGTCAATGACGGCAGCGAGGTCGATCCGAAATGGCTCGAAGGTGTCGAGCGAGTCGGTCTCACGGCCGGCGCCTCGGCACCGGAAGTGCTGGTCGACAGCGTGATCGAGGCGCTCCGCCGCCTGGGTCCGCTCGAAGTCTCGGTCCTTGACGGGACCGAGGAGAACATCACCTTCAACCTCCCCCAGGTGCTTCGCATTCCGGATGCCGGCCAGCCGGCTACGGCGAACGCCTAAGAGAAGCGAGAAAGCTCCGTGGGTATTCCTCTCCGCCAAGTCGTCGACGTCGGGTCCTACATCGTCAAGCAGCACCTGAAGGGCAACAAGCGGTATCCGCTGGTCCTGATGCTGGAGCCGTTGTTCCGCTGCAACCTCGCCTGCGCGGGCTGCGGGAAGATCGATTACCCGGACGAGATCCTCAACAAGCGCATCTCGGTCGAAGACGCGCTCGGCGCGGTGGATGAGTGCGGCGCTCCCGTCATTGTCATGGCGGGCGGCGAGCCGCTGATCCACAAGGATCTGCCGAAGATCGTCCAGGGCATCATCGCCCGGAAGAAGTACGCGATCGTCTGCACGAACGCTTTGCTGCTCGAGAAGAAGATCGACGAATACAAGCCGTCGCCCTACTTCACCTGGTCGATCCACCTCGATGGCGACGAGCAGATGCACGACAAGTCGGTCTGCAAGGCCGGCGTGTACGAGAAGGCCGTCGCGGCCCTGAAGCTCGCCAAGCAGAAGGGCTTCCGGGTCACGATCAACTGCACCTTCTTCAACGATGCGGAGCCGGAGCGCATCGCGAAGTTCTTCGACACGGTGACGGAGCTCGGCGTCGACGGCATCACGGTGTCGCCCGGCTATGCCTATGAGCGCGCGCCGGACCAGAAGCACTTCCTGAACCGCGCCAAGACCAAGGAGATCTTCCGCGGCGTGTTCAGCCGCGGCCGGGGCGGCAAGAAGTGGGCCTTCAACCAGTCCCTGATGTTCCTCGATTTCCTTGCCGGAAACCAGACCTACAAGTGCACGCCTTGGGGCAACCCGACCCGCACCGTGTTCGGCTGGCAGAAGCCCTGCTACCTCCTCGGCGAAGGCTACGCGAAGACCTTCAAGGAGTTGATGGAAGACACGAACTGGGACAATTACGGCGTCGGCAACTACGAGAAGTGCGCCGATTGCATGGTCCATTCTGGCTTCGAGGCGACCGCCGTGAACGACATCTTCCGCCGCCCCTGGGTCGGCGCGAAAGTCGCCTTGTTCGGCATCAAGACCGACGGCCCGATGGCGCCGGAGATCCCGCTCGATAAGCAGCGCCCGGCGGAATACGTCTTCTCGCGCAACGTGCAGAAGAAGCTGTCAGAGATCCAGGCCGAGAAGGCCGCCGCCCAGGCTCAGAAGGCCGCGAACGCGGCCTAAGACACGGAACGCGACGGCGGCATCCCGCGCCGTTGCAACCAGGGCGGGGATCTGGCGCGGCGACCGCGCCACCGACATCATCACGCCGAGTACATCGACGGATCCGTCGGGCCTCATGGCTGTACCGGCGGCGGGCGGCAGCACGTGGTCCGCCCTGTCGGAAATGACCCGGATCGCCCCGAAGGGCAGACCGTGCCGCGCGGCGAACTCGGCCGCGATGTGAGATTCCATATCCACCGCGTCCGCTCCCGAGGCTGCGAACAGGGCCTGTTTCGCACCCGGGGTGAGAAGCGGCTCGTCCACCCCCACGAGGGGGCACGCGACCAGGGGAATATCGGCCACGCCGAGGCCCTCGGCCCAGCGGGCACGAAACGCCGGGTCGGCGGTCCAGCGCCCGGCAGAGCTCCTGATCTCGGTCGCGAGCAGGACATCGCCGACGCGAAGACCCGGCTCGAGCGCACCGGCGATACCGAAGCTCACGACGGCCTTGAGGCCGCGAGGCTCGGTAGCCTCCAGCCTGGCCCGGAGCACCGGACTATTTCCCCCGCCCGCGATGGCGAGGATGCCGGGCCCTGCTGCGATGCGGGCTTCCTTCGTCAGTCCCGTGACGGCCAGGATGCGCGGCTCGCCGGCTTTCGCCGGAACGGGTGTCACAGCCCCCAGGAGACCTGACGCGAGTTCGAGCGCTGCAGGTTGCGGTAGCGCGCCATCGCCCAGAGTGGGAAGTACTTCGCGTAACCGTGATAGCGGAGGTAGAAGACGCGCGGGAAGCCGCCGCCCGTGTAATCCTCCTCCGGCCACAGGCCATCGGGCCGCTGCGTAGCCGCCAAATAGGCGATACCGCGGGCCACCGCCGGGTTATCCGCCTCGCCCGCCGCCATCAGGCCGAGCAGCGCCCAGGCCGTCTGCGAGGCGCGAGAATCCGCAGGCTCGTAGCCCTTGTAGTCGAGCTTGTAGCTGTCGCAGTCCTCGCCCCAGCCGCCATCCGGGTTCTGGATCGAGACGAGCCAGTTCACGGCCTTCCGCACAGGCTCCGATTGCGGGTCCATGCCGGCCGCGTTCAGCGCGCAGAGCGCCGACCAGGTGCCGTAGATGTAATTGACGCCCCAACGCCCGAACCAGCTGCCGTCGGCCTCCTGGTCTTTCAGCACGTAGGCCAGCGCCTGCTGCATGCGCGGGCTGTCCTTCGGCTCCCCGAGCTGCGCCAGCATTCCGACGCAGCGCGCGGACACGTCCACGGTCGGCGGGTCGAGCAGCGCGCCGTGATCCGCGAAGGGGATGTTGTTGAGGTAGTGGTAGGTGTTGTCGATATCGAAGGCGCCCCAGCCGCCGTTCTGGCTCTGCATGCCGGCGATCCATTCGCAGGCGCGCTCGATGGCCTCGTCGTTCGCCGCAGCTTCCGGGTACTTTGCGCGCAGGCGGTCCATGGCCATGGCGACGACAGCGGTGTCGTCGGTGTCGGGATAGTGGTCGTTGCCGTACTGGAACGCCCATCCGCCCGGCCGCAGGCCCGGTCGGTTCTCCGCCCAGTCCCCGGCGACGTCGAGGATCTGCCGCGGACGGAGCCACGTCGCCCCATCGAGTGCAGCGCGTTCAGCCTTTGGATCGCCAGTCTCGAGAAGGGCATGGCTTGCGAGCGCCGTATCCCAGACCGGCGAGACGCACGGCTGGCAATAGGCCTCGTCCGCCTTCACGACGAGGAGATTTTCGATTGATCGCCTTGCGATGGCCCGGTCGGGATGCGTGTCCGGATACCCGACGGCGTCGAACATCATCACGGAGTTCGCCATCGCCGGATAGATCGCGCCCAGGCCATCCTCGCCGTTGAGGCGCTCGGTGGTGAAGGCGACGGCACGCGCGATCGCGCTACCCCGCACCCGCGATGGCCAGAACGGGTCGACCTTCTTCAACACGACGTCGAGGCCGTTGAAGAAGGTTGCCCAGGCTGGGTGCGCGTGGCTCGGCTTCTTGGGAGGCGGGGGCGAGCCCGGGGGCGCGAACAGCTCCTGTACGCGCACGCCACGGGGATTGCGGGCGAGCGGTTTCAGGACCTGCAGGACCAGGAGCGGCACAATGACCGTCCGGGCCCAGTACGACATCTTCGACAGATGGATCGGGAACCACTTGGGGGCGAGCATCAGCTCGACCGGCATCGTGGGCACCTGATCCCAGCCGATCTCGCCGTAGAGGGCGAGCTGGAACCGCGTGAAGACATTTGCTGCCGCCGCGCCGCCCCGGGCGAGGATCCCCTCGCGGGCGCGCACCATGTGCGGCGCATCGATGTCGTCGCCGATCATCTTCAGCGCGTAGTAGGCCTTCACGGTCGCGCTGATGTCGAAGTCGCCGCCGTGGAAGAGCGGCCAGCCGCCGTGGTCGCCCTGGATGCGACGGAGATAGTTTCCGATCTTCCGCTCGAGTTCGAGATCGTCGGCCTCGCCGAGGAAATGGCGGAGGAGGACGTACTCGGACGGGATCGTGGCGTCGGCCTCGAGCTCGAAGCACCAATGCCCGTCGCTCCGGCGCGCGGCGAGAAGCGCGTCGGTTGCGGTCTCGATGCGCTCATCGAGATCCGCGGGTACTGAATTCGAGAAAGCTCCGTCTCGGAGCGGGGAAATGAAGTTCACGCCTACGCCTTTGACACGAAACGCGAAATGCCGGTATCGCCGCGCCGCAACACACGGGCGGCAGTTTCGCCGGAGCGTATCGCCCCTTCGATCGTCGCGGGCAACCCCGTCTGGGTCCAGTCACCGGCGAGGGCGAGGTTCGCGTAACCGGTGGTAGCGGCCGGCCGTCGCGCATCCTGCTGTGGCGTGGCTGCGAACGTCGCGCGCTTCTCCTTCACGATCTGCCAGGGCGGAAGCTCGGCAGGCAGACCCGCAACCTTGGCGACCTCACCCCAGATCGTCCGGGCAAGCTCCTCGCGCTCGGTGTCGAACAGGCGGTCGGCCGCGCTGACCGTGACGGACATGCGGTCCGGATAGGCGAACACCCATTCCGAGATGCCGCCGATCGTGCCGACGAAAAGCGGCTGCCCTGGCGGCGGCGGCGCGCGAAAATGCACGTTCAGGATGCCGCGATGGTCATCGGGCATGGGAACCTGCGGCAGGAGGTCGCCTGCAACCCAGGGCGGCACGGCCATCACCACCGCGTCCTCAGCCCCCAGCGTTAGCTCACCCCCGGCGAAACCCAGCTGCCGAACAATGCCGTCAGCTGCCGTGATTGCTCGCAGCCTCTCGCCGAACCGAATCTCGCCACCCTGTCGCTTCAGGTAGGCGATCGCTGGATCCACGAAGGCCGCCGCCAGGCCGCCCGTGGCGACGACGGGGCGGGATGCGTCTCCACCCGCGCCGAGGCTTTCGCGGACGATCGCTCCTGCGAGGCGAGCCGAGGCCTCCGGGACCTCCGTGTTGAGGGCGGAAAGCAGGACCGGCTTCCAGAGCCGGTCGTAGAGCGCGCCCGAGCACCGCATCACGTCCGCAATGCGCGTCTCCGCGGCAGCGCCGAGCAGCCGGGCGGGTGCGAGATAGTCGGATGCCCGCGTGCCGGGTACGCGGCGGGATCCAACGAGGATCCACCAGGGCAGCCGCCCGCGGTTGGGACGGAGACGCCAGCGCTCGCCACTGCGGAGATCTGCGAAGTCGAAGGCCGCTTCCTCGGCAACCGTCAGCGCCGCCGAGCCGCCGGTCAGCTCGACATAGGAGAGCGCCGAGCGGTTGCCGGAGAGGAGGAGATGGTTGCCGTTGTCGATCTCGAGGCCGAGCCCCGGGTCGAAATAGGAGCGGCAGCGTCCGCCGGCCTGCTTGGCGGCCTCGTAGAGGATGACGCGTTGCCCGGCCTCTGCCAGGCGCACGGCTGCGCTGAGGCCGGCGAGACCTGCGCCGACCACGTGGACGACACGCATGATCAGGCGATCCCGTAACGGATCAGGGCCGCGAGCACCCGCAGCTTGCCCGTGCTGACGCGAGCACGTGGCGGCGCGAAGCCGCGTTTCATCGTGCGCTCCAGAACCGAGCGGTAGGCCGCTTCCATCATGCGCGGCGCGCGGACGAGCCGGCGCGGCTGCCGCGACATGACCGCGTCGGCGTCCCGGTAATGCGAGCGGGCGCGTTCGGCGACCTCGGCGCAGACCTTCGGGAGCCCGGGATGGGCCAGCACGCGGGCGGGGTCGCGGGCATCGATTCCCGCGCGCACCAGCCCCTCGCGGGGAATATAGAGCCGGCCGATCTCCGCGTCCTCGTCGATATCGCGCAGGATGTTGGTGAGCTGCAGGGCGCGGCCGAGATGATGCGCCAGCTGGTCCGCATCGGCATCCCCGAGGCCGAAAACCCGCGCGGAGAGGCGGCCGACCGCGCTCGCGACGCGGTCGCAGTAGAGGTCGAGCGTCTCCCAATCCGGCGCCCGGACCGTATCGACGACGTCCATCTCCATGCCGTCGATGACGTCGTGGAAACTCTGCTTCTGCAGCCGGAAAGGCCGCACATGCGGGGCGAGCGCCGCGGTGTTTGGGCGGACCTCGCCGCGATAGAGCGCCTCGATGTCGTCGCGCCAGCCGTTCAGCGCCTCGATGCGGCCCTCGCGCGGCCCGGGCGAGTCTGCGATGTCGTCGACATCCCGGCAGAAGCCGTAGATCGCGTACATCGCCTCCCGCTGCGCCTTCGGGAGGATACGCATGCCGAGGTAGAACGAGCTGCCGGAGGCCGGCAGCTCCGAGGCGTTCTCGGTCGAGGCAGCGGCGCTCATGGCGCGAGCTTCGCCTGAGCACGGATGCCGCGCCCGGTCATCCGCTGGAGGATTGCCTTGGTAACCCCCGTGCCGGCGGCAAGGAGGGCCTCGGGCTTCGTCGCATGCACGCGCTCGCTGAGCGGATCCTTCGTCCGAAGCTTGCCGGCCAGCGACTCGGCGAGGCTCTGGATCACGGCGACCTCCATCGCGAGGCGGCGGTCGGCGATGATCGATGGGAAGACCGCGCTCTCCCGGAGAAGCGCCGCGCAACCCTCGTTCAGCTCCCGGATGACCGCGAGGAGGGCAGGGGAGGCGGATGCCGCCGAGAGCTCCTCGACCCGCGCTCCATGGCGGGCCAGCGTATCGGCGGTCAGATAGACCCGGTCGAGGGAGCGGTAATCCTTCGCGCAATCCTGCAGGTGGTTGATCACCTGAAGGGCGGCGCAAAGGGCGTCGGAAGCGGCCCAGGTGCGGCGATCCTCGCCGTGGACGTCGAGCACGAACCTGCCGACCGGCATCGCCGAAAGGGCGCAATAGCCCATCAGCTCGCCCCAATCGGCATAGCGGGTCTTGCGGGCGTCGAGCCGGAAGGCGTCCAGCAGGTCCTGCGCGTGTTTCGGCGACAATCCCCGCTCGGCCAGGGCGCGCCGCAGCGGCTCCGCTTCCGGATCCGTAGGGCCTTTGCCCGTCAAGGCTGCCTCGAGGCCGTCGAGCATCCGCAACTTCTCGTCCGGAGACAGCGTCGCGTGGTCGGAGACGTCGTCGGCGGCGCGGACGAAGCGGTAGAAGGCGAGGATCGGGCCGCGATGCCGCGGGCTGATGAGGCGCGAGGCGACGGGGAAGTTCTCGTCCTTGTGGCCCTTCCCGGACTTGGCGTCGGTGGCGGTAGTCACGGGACATACCTCGCCTGGCGGAACCAGCCGATCGCGTCGACGAGGCCCTGGCGGTAAGGCCGCGAGACATAGCCGAGCTCACGCCGGGCCTTGCTGTCGTCGAAGAACATCTTGTACGCCGCCATCCTCAAAGCATCGCGGCTCACGAAGGGCTCGCGGCCCGTGATCTGCGCAACCGCCTCCGCCCCGACCGCCAGCGGCCAGACCGCCAGCCGCGGGATGCGCAGGCTCGGCGGGCGTCGGCCGACGATCTCCGCGATATCGGCCAGCATGCGGGACAGCAAGACGTTCTCGCCACCGAGAATGTAGCGCTCGCCGATACGGCCGTGGCGGAGCGCAAGCAGGTGGCCGGCCGCCACGTCATCCACATGCGCGAGATTGAGGCCGGTATCGACGAAGCCGGGCATCTTGCCGGACGCCGCCTCCACGATGACACGCCCGGTGGGCGTCGGCTTTACATCGCGCGGGCCAATCGGCGTGGACGGGTTCACGATGACGGCCGGCAGCCCGTCCCGCTCGATCATCTCCTCGACGGCGCGCTCCGCCAGCACCTTGGAGCGCTTGTAGATGCCGATCGCCGTCTCGGGCGTGAGGGGGTGGGTCTCGTCGTGGCCCGGCGTGATCGTGGCGACGCTCGAGGTGTAGACGACCCGCTCCACGCCCTGCTCCAGCGCGGCTCGCATGATGTTCCGGCTGCCCTCGACATTGGCGTCGATGAGGTCCTGCGGGCGCTTGGCCCATAGCCGGTAATCGGCGGCAGCATGGACGAGATAGCGGGCGCCCTTCAGGGCCGGCCCGAGCGTCTCGGGCTTCGTGAGGTCGCCGGTGACGACCTCGTCCTCCTCCGACAGGTTGGTGCGGGGCGAGGTGCCGCGCACCATGACCCGCACGGCGAATCCCGCGTCACGGAAGACGTTGGCGATCGCCGAGCCGAGGAAGCCGGAGGCACCGGTTACCAGGACGCGATCGCGCTCTCCGGCCACCCCGGCCATGCACCCTCGATCCGGCTCAGGCGCGGGCCTTCAGGGCGGCGGCGTTGCGGCCCAGGATCTCGAACACCCGGCGGACGATCGACTGTGCGTCGAGACCGGCCTGCGCGTACATGCGGTCCGGCTTGTCGTGGTCGATGTAGAGGTCCGGCAGGATCATCGAGCGCACCTTCAGGCCACGGTCGAGCATGCCGCGGTCCGACAGGAGGTGAAGCACGAAGGAGCCGAAGCCGCCGATCGAGTTTTCCTCGATCGTGATCAGCACCTCGTGCTCGCGGGCCAGCCGCAGGATGAGGTCCTCGTCGAGCGGCTTGGCGAAGCGCGCGTCGGCAACGGTGGTCGACAGGCCGCGGGCCTCGAGCTCCTCGGCGGCCTTGAGGGCCTCGGCGAGCCGCGTGCCGAGCGACACGAGCGCGACGCGGGTGCCTTCCTTCACGATGCGGCCGCGGCCGATCTCGAGCGGAATACCGCGCTCCGGCATCTCGATGCCGACGCCCTCACCGCGCGGGAAGCGGAAGGCGATCGGGCCCTCGTCATAGGCGGCGGCAGTCGCGACCATGTGGACGAGCTCGGCTTCGTCGCCCGCCGCCATGATCACCATCTCCGGCAGGCAGCCGAGATAGGAGATGTCGAAGGAGCCGGCATGGGTCGGACCGTCGGCCCCGACGAGGCCGGCGCGGTCGAGCGCGAAGCGCACGGGAAGCTTCTGGATCGACACGTCGTGCACGACCTGGTCGTAGGCGCGCTGCAGAAAGGTCGAGTAGATCGCGCAGAACGGCTTCAGGCCCTCGGTCGCGAGGCCGGCCGCGAAGGTCACGGCGTGCTGCTCGGCGATGCCGACGTCGAAGGTGCGGCCGGGGAATTCCTTGCCGAACAGGTCGAGCCCGGTGCCGGATGGCATGGCGGCCGTGATGGCGACGATCTTGTCGTCGTGCCGAGCCTCCTTGGCGAGGCTCTCGGCGAAGACCTTCGTGTAGGACGGGGCGTTCGCCTTGGCCTTGGCCTGCGTCCCGGTCACGACATCGAAGGGAACGACGCCGTGGTACTTGTCGGCCGCGGCCTCCGCCGGGGCGTAGCCCTTGCCCTTCTGAGTCACGACGTGGACGAGGATCGGGCCCGTCTCCGCATCGCGCACGTTCTTGAGCACGGGGAGAAGGTGATCGAGGTTGTGCCCGTCGATCGGCCCCACGTAGTAGAAGCCGAGTTCTTCGAACATCGTCCCGCCGGTCACGAAGCCGCGGGCGTATTCCTCGGCCTTCAGCGCCTTGTCGTGGAAGAACTTCGGCAGGTGGTTGGCGAGCTGCTTCCCGATCTCGCGAAGCGAGCGATAGGTCTTCCCCGAGACGAGACGCGCAAGATAGGCCGACATGGCGCCGGTCGGCGGCGCGATCGACATGTCGTTGTCGTTGAGGATGACGATCAGGCGCGAATTGGCAGCGCCGGCATTGTTCATCGCCTCATAGGCCATGCCGGCCGACATCGCCCCGTCGCCGATCACGGCGATGACGTTGTTCTTCCCGCCCTGGATGTCGCGCGCGACGGCCATGCCGAGGCCGGCCGAGATCGACGTGGACGAGTGGGCCGCCCCGAACGGGTCGTATTCGCTCTCGGCGCGCTTCGTGAAGCCGGAGAGGCCTCCGCCCTGGCGCAGGGAGCGCATGCGATCGCGCCGGCCGGTCATGATCTTGTGCGGGTAGGCCTGGTGGCCGACGTCCCAGATCAGACGGTCGCGCGGCGTGTCGAAAACATAGTGGAGGGCGACGGTCAGCTCGACCACGCCCAATCCGGCCCCGAGGTGACCGCCGGTGACGGACACGGAGTCGATCATATCCACCCGTACCGCCTCGGCGACCTCCCGGAGATCACTCTCGGGGAGCTGCCTCAGCTCTTCCGGGGTCGGGATTTTGTCGAGAATGGAAGAGGATACTGGCAACGCCGGACTCTCGATGGTCGTTCTGGTTACCATACGTCCTGCACCGTTTCTGCGAAAAAGAGAACCGGAATCCGCGTTAAGGATACCGGCAAACCCTTCAGTTGCGCCTTTCTGCAACAAATCTGGCGGTCTGCCTCAACACGTCGGCTCGCTCCCCGAATGGGGACAACGCACGTTCTGCTTCATCGACCAGCGATGCGAGGCGAAGCCGGGCATTGCTTGCGCCGAGCAGCGAGACGAGGGTCGACTTACCTTTGGCGGCATCCTTTCCGGTCGCCTTTCCGACCGTTGCGGCCTCGCCTTCTGCGTCGAGAAGATCGTCGGCGATCTGGAAGGCCTGGCCCAGGGCGCGGCCATAAACCGCAAGCGCTTGCCGGTCAGCCTCGCTCGCCCGCCCGAGAATGGAGCCCATCTGCACCGATGACGCGAGGATCGCCCCCGTCTTCATCGCCTGCAGCCGCAAGGTGGAGGTCTCGTCCCCCGGAATCGGCTTGCCTTCGGCGGTGAAGCGTCCCTCGGCTTCGAGATCGAGCATCTGGCCCCCGACCATCCCGCCGAGGCCGGACGAGCGCGCAAGCGCCAGGGTGAGCTGAATGCGGATCGCGGGGTCGGGATCGGTGGCCTCGTCGGCCAGAATGTCGAACGCGAGGGTCTGGAGGGCGTCGCCGGCGAGGATCGCCGTCGCCTCGTCATAGGCCTTGTGAACGGTCGGCTTGCCGCGCCGGAGCGCGTCGTCGTCCATGGCAGGCAGGTCGTCATGCACGAGGCTGTAGCCATGGATGCATTCCACGGCTGCGCCCGCCCGCAGCGGGCCCACGCCCTCGCTGCCGAATAGGCGCGCAGCCTCGACCACGAGGTGGGGCCTCAGCCGCTTCCCGCCGCCCAGCATGGCGTAGCGCATGGCGTCGAGGAGGAGAGCGGGACGCGCGATCTCGCCGTCCAGCTGAGCCGGCGAGAGAAGGTCACCGAGAAGGCTCTCGATGTCGCGCGCGGTGCCCTCGAGCCGGGCAAGGAATGTGTCGTGCGTCAAGGCGGTCAACGTTAGAACGATTGAAGAAGACCGCTTGGCGGATGGACAGCGAGAGGTCAACCTGCTCCACCGTACTGGCACGGCGGGTGGTGCGCCGGAGGAGACCGTGATGCGACGCTGGATGCTGGCTGCTGCGCTTTGCCTCGCCGGGCATGCATCGCCGTCGTTCGCTCAGGACGCGACCACAGCGCGACCGGGCGCAAAGGCGAACCCGTCCGCGCTGCAGCGTCAGGCCGGCCCGGATATCGCCAACCAGGAAGCCCGTCGCCGGGAGGAGGAGCGGCACAAGCGCTGGAACGACCGCATGCGCCGGGCCACGCGCTCGCTCTGCCAGGGCTGCTAGCGGAGAGGATCCGGAGCGCGGCGTGAAGCCCGGGCCACCTGCCGCGGGTCGGAGCACCGGTAATCGTACTCGGTGTGGAAGTCCGTCAGGGGAGTTTCGCGCGTGATGCGGCATTCCGGCCGGGACGTGGTCTCGACCAGATAGATCTCTGCCGTGCGACGCCTGCGTTCGGCTTTCGGCAGGCCCGCGAGGCCCGGGCAGTTTCCAGCGACGGCCTCGTTCACGGGGTTGGTGACCACGACGAAGCTGGCCGCGTCCTTGCGATCGAACACCTCATAGGCGTCGTTGCAGCCGAGGCGAACGCGCACGCCCTTCACTTCGCCATAGCGGTCCATCGTGTACGTGAAGGTCTCGACCGCGCATCCGGTCAGGAGCGAGAGGGCCAGGAAGGGCAGGACGAGCTTGCGGAGCATTGGGCGATCGGGGTTCCGGCGGCTGCGCCCGCCTTAAGCCATGACGCTCGGCTTGTCCTGTCGAATCCGGGTGCCGCGTCTGAGGGCGGCCAGCAACTCCTCGACTGCCTCGAGACGGGTATCCATCTCGTCCGTCGGCGTCGCCGATACGAGTCGCCCATTGCGCCAGTCGAGCGTCTCGGTCCGGTCGACGAGCGCCTTGATCGCCGCGTCGTCCTCGTCCCGATCCTTGAAGGTCAGCGCGATCGCCTGTGGGCCGGCATCGACGCGGGCCACCCCTGCCTCCCTGCAGAGACGCTTCAGGCGGTTGACCGCCAGAAGCGCTTCGACCTCGCCCGGATACGCTCCGAAGCGGTCCTCGATCTCGTCGGCGATCCGGGCTTCCGCGGCCCGATCGAGGGAGCGTGCCATCCGGGCGTAGAGGTTCAGGCGCACCTCCGGCTCGGGCACATAGGAGGGCGGAATGCGGGCCGCGACGCCGATGTTCAGCTCCGGCACCCATTCCTCCGGCGGTGTCTCGCCTCGCGCCGTCAGAAGGGCGCGCTCGAGCAGACGGCGATAGAGCCCGCCACCGATGAGCTTCACATGGCCGGCCTGCGTGTCGCCCAAAAGATCGCCTGCGCCTCGCTGCTCCAGGTCCTCGGCGCTGATGGCAAAGCCTGCTCCGAGGCGGTCCAGGCGCTCCAGGGTGCCCAGGCGCTTCCGGGTCTCCTCCGATACTTCCTCCTCCGGGTCGGTCAGGAGATAGGCAACGCCACGCGGCCGCCCTCGGCCGACGCGTCCGCGCAGCTGGTGCAACTGCGCCAGACCGAACATGTTCGCGCGCCAGACGATGATGGTGTTGGCCCGGGGAACGTCCAGCCCGCTCTCGATGATGTTGGTCGCGAGCAGCACGTCGCCCTCGCCGTCGGCGAAGCGCACCATCGTCTCGTCGATCTCCTCGGCGGGCAGCTTTCCGTGCGCCACGAAGACCCGGAGTTCCGGGACGAGGTCGGCGAGCTGGGCGACCATCGGCTCGATATCCTCGATCCGTGGGCAGACGAGGAAGCTTTGGCCGCCGCGCCGGCGCTCCCGGAGCAGGGCGGCCCTGACGGTCACGCCGTCGAAGGGGGCGACGAAAGTTCGTACCGGCTGCCGCTCCGCCGGGGGCGTCGCCAGCACACTGACATCCTGCAGGCCGACCAGAGCGGATTGGAGCGTGCGGGGGATCGGTGTCGCCGTCAGCGTGAGGACATGCGCGTTCTGGCCGAGTGCCCGCAGCCGCTCCTTGTGCGCGGCGCCGAAACGCTGCTCCTCGTCGATGACGAGGAGGCCGAGATCGTCGAACGAGACGCCCTTCGCGGCGAGCGCATGGGTTCCGACCACGACCCGAACCGTCCCGTCCTTCAAGCCGGCCTTTACGGCCTTCGCCTCGGCTGGCTTCACCAGTCGCGACAGGTGGGCGACCTCGATGCCGAACTCGGCGAAGCGGCGGGCGAAAGTCTGCAGGTGCTGGCGCACCAGCACGGTGGTGGGCGCGACGATCGCCACCTGCTTGCCGGCCAGGGCCACGGCTGCCGCCGCGCGCAGTGCCACCTCCGTTTTGCCGAAGCCGACATCGCCGCAGACCAGCCGGTCCATGGCCCGGCCGGAGGAGAGGTCGTCGAGGATGTCGGCGACCGACGTAGCTTGATCGATGGTCGTGCTGAAGGGAAAGCGCGAAACGAAACGCTCGTATTCACGCCGGGGCGGGCGGATCTCCGGCGCTTCGATCGCCCGGCGCTCTGCCGCGATGCGGGCGAGCTCGGCCGCTGCCTCGTTGATCTCCGATTCGACCTTCGCGCGCCGCTTCGGCCACGACTCCCCTCCCAGCCTGTCGAGGCTTGCATGCTCACCCGAGCCGTAGCGCCACATCAGGTCGATGTCGGAAACGGGGACCATCAGCTTGGCATCGCCGGCATAGGTGAGCCGGATCGTGTCGGTGACGTCCTCGCCACCTGCGGAGACGGTCTCGAGGCCCTCCAGCAGGCCGAGGCCATGCTCCAAATGGATCACGGCGTCGCCGATGCGAAACTCCTCCTCGCCGAAGATTTCGGCCTCGACCCGCTCGGCTCCCGACTTGCGTGCGCGGCTGCCCAGCAGATCGGTGGGGGCGATCGCGACCACGCCGGCTTCCCCGTCAACGAAGCCGCGCTCGAGGTCGAGCACCATCGACAGAACCGCCCCGGGCTCCGCCGCGAGGATCTCGTCCCAATCATCGACGGGTTCGCACGGCGTGCCGGCGGCCCGCTCGACCGATCGGGAGATCCGCTTCAGGTCGCGCTCACTGGCCGCGGTCGCGAGAATGCGCCGGCCCGCCTTCCGCTCCCCTTGGAGAAAGCGCCGTAGGGCCTCCGCGGGCCGTGCCTCCGCCGCGAAGGATGGAACGGCGGTGTCGGACGCGTCGCCTTCGAGGATGCGGAGGACGGGCCGCGCGTCGGCGAGCCTGCCCCAGGCCTCCTCGTCGAGGTACAGCCGATCCGGAGCCGGCGCATGCCCGCCGGCCTCCAGCCGCTTTCGGCCCTCGTGGGCATCGGCGATCTGCTCGAGGAACGCCGTTCGCCGGTCCTCGGCCCGTGCCTCCAGGAGGACCGAGGCCTCCGGTGCGTAATCGACCAGGGTCTCGAGGGCGGGATAGAGCAGCGGAAGCCGATGCTCGACCGGCATGGGTTCCCCGCCGTTGCGATTGGGCGTGATCGCTTCCGAAACCGGGCGGAGCGTCAGCTCCTCGAATTCGTCCGTCCGGCGCTGGGTCGCGGCCTCGAAGGAGGCGATGGCCGTGATCCGCCCATCCTCGTGCTCGATCCGGACGGGCAGGTAGTATCCCGCCGGGAACACGTCGACGACATGGCCCCGGATCGCAAACTCGCCGGCCTCGTCCACGCGGTCGTCATCGCGGTAGCCGATCCGGGTGAGCTCCGCTTCGAGCCAGTCGCGATCGATCTCGTCGCCGCGCGAGAGCCGGATCGTGGAGTTCTCCCACACGCCGCGCGGCGGCACGCGCTGCACCAGCCCTTCGGAGGTGGTGATGAGGATCCAGGGGCGGTCCGGTCCGCTTGCCAACCATGAGAGCGCGGCGACCCGCAGCCCCATCGTCCGGGCCGAGGGAGGGGAACGATCGTAGGGCAGGCAATCCCACGGCGGGAAGATGAGGGCCTGGATGTCGGTCGCGAGGCCCCAAAGCAGGCGCGCCATGCGCTCGATCTTCGCCTCGCTCCCGACGACGTAGATGAGGCCTTTCGCGCCCGCATCACGGGCAAGTGAAAGGAGGCGGACCGCACGCATTCCCTCGTCGGTGGGCAGAACGAGTTCGGCTCCCTCCGCACGGGGCGGGGTTTCCCTGCGGGGGCGTGAGGTTTTTGCCATGTTCCCAAAAGCATCGCGAAGCGGAGCGGAGAACCTGGAGCAAACGGCCGAGTTCCGCGTTTGGTACGCCGCTGGACAATGAGGGGATTAGCGACTTGGGGTTGCGCGCTGTGCTTCCGGCTCCGTGCCATGAAAGGTAAGTTCCGGCTTTGTGCCCCGCCCTCCGGCGGGGATCCGTCCATGTTCAAGCGCCGGCTTGTTCAGTGGAGAGTTTGGGATTCAGAGCCGCGGCCTCTCGCGACCTGGACAGCCGGAGAGATGCAGTGAGCGGCAGCCTCAGGGTCGGTATCGTCGGTGTCGGGAATTGTGCGTCGTCTCTCGTACAGGGCCTGACCTATTATCGGGACGCCCGCTCGAACGAGCCCGTGCCGGGGCTCATGCATGTCGAGCTCGGCGGCTATCACGTCAGCGACATCGAGATCGCATCCGCCTTCGACATCAATGCCCGGAAGGTCGGCAAGGACGTCGCCGAGGCAATCTGGGTGGCGCCGAACAACACGCATCGCTTCGCGGATGTGGCCCGCACGGGCGTCACGGTCGAGCGCGGGCCTACCTTCGACGGGCTCGGCCGCTACCTGCGCGACGAGGTGGAGGAATCGGAGGCGCCAGCCTGCAACGTCGCCGAGGTCCTCGACCGGACCAAGACCGAGATCCTCGTCTCCTACCTGCCGGTCGGTTCCGAGAAGGCGACGCGCTTCTATGCCGAGCAGGCGCTCGAGGCCGGCTGCGCCTTCGTCAACTGCATCCCGGTCTTCATCGCGTCCGATCCGGAATGGCGGAAGCGGTTCGAGGCGAAGAAGCTCCCGATCATCGGGGACGACATCAAGAGCCAGGTCGGGGCCACGATCGTGCACCGCACGCTCGCCAATCTCTTCCGTGAGCGGGGCGTGCGGCTGGACCGGACATACCAGCTGAATTTCGGCGGCAATGCCGATTTTCAGAACATGCTGGAGCGGGAGCGGCTCGAGTCGAAGAAGATCTCGAAGACGCAGGCCGTGACCAGCCAGCTCGACATCCCGCTCCCGGCCTCCGACGTCCATGTCGGGCCGAGCGATTTCGTGCCCTGGCTGACCGACCGGAAATGGGCGCATATCCGGCTCGAGGGCACGACCTTCGGGGGCGTGCCGCTGAATGTCGAGCTGAAGCTCGAAGTGTGGGATTCGCCGAACTCGGCCGGCATCGTCATCGATGCGGTGCGATGCGCCAAGATCGCGCTGGACCGCGGCATCGGCGGCGCGCTGACCGGACCTTCGAGCTACTTCATGAAGTCGCCGCCGCAGCAATTCACCGACCACGAGGCGAGGGACCTCGTGGACGCCTTCGTGAAAGGAACTGCCTGAGCCGGTGGCGGATTCGGGAACAACGATCTTTCTCGTGCGTCATGCCGCGCATGATCGAGTGGATCGCATCCTGTGCGGGCGAATGCCGGGCGTGAGCCTCGGGGAGAGAGGGCGAGCCCAGGCGGCCCGGCTGGCGGAGCGGTTCTCGGGAGAGCAACTCGCGGCCATCTACTCGAGCCCGCTGGAGCGCGCCCGCGAGACGGCCGAACCGATCGCCGCTTCGGCCGGTGTGCAGATGACGCTCGCACCTCGATTGAACGAGATCGATGTCGGTGCCTGGACGGGCAGGGGCTTTGCGGAGCTCGGGCCGGATCCGCGCTGGCAGCGCTGGAATGCGGAGCGAGGTGGCGCCGAGGCGCCCGGCGGGGAGCGGATGCTTTCCGTCCAGGAGCGCGTCCTCGCCGAGCTGGACGCGATCCGGCTGCGCCATCCCGGCGGGCGCGTCGTGACGGTCTCGCACGCCGACGTGATCAAGGCCGCGATCTGCGGCGTGCTCGGCCTGTCGCTCGACCGCTACTACGCCTTCGAGGTCGAGCCCGCCTCGATCTCCGCAATCGTCCTCTGGGATGGCGGCGGCAAGGTCCTGAGCCTGAACGAGCGGTGTGCCCCATGAAGATCGTCGTCTTCGGCCTGACGATCTCCTCCTCGTGGGGAAACGGCCACGCGACCCTGTGGCGGGGCCTCTGCCGCGCGCTCGCGGGACGCGGACACGAGGTCGTGTTCTTCGAGCGGGATACGCCCTACTACGCGGAGAATCGTGACCTCCACGAGATCCCAGGAGGCCGGCTCGTCCTCTACCCCGACTGGGAATCCATCCGGGGGAGGGCGGCCGCAGAGATTGCCGATGCCGATGTCGCGATGGTCACGTCCTATTGCCCGGACGGTCTGGCCGCGACGGAGGCCGTCCTGGATGCGCGGGGCGCGCTGCGGGTGTTCTACGACCTCGATACGCCCGTCACCCTGTCCCGGATGGCTCGCGGCGAGACCACCGGATATATCGGGCCGGACGGGCTCGCCGGCTTCGATCTCGTGCTCAGCTACACGGGCGGCGTTGCCCTCGACGAGCTGAAGAGCCGCCTCGGCGCCCGCCGCGTGGCGCCGCTCTACGGGCATGTCGATCCCGAGACGCACCGGCCGGCAGCGCCGCTGGAGCGCTTCCGGGCGGACCTCTCCTATCTCGGCACCTATGCGGCGGACCGGCAGGCGGCCCTCGAGCAGCTCTTCGTCGAGCCCGCCCGGCTCCGGCCGGGGCGGCGCTTCCTGATCGGCGGGGCGCAGTACCCGCAGGATTTTCCCTGGACGGACAACATCTTCTTCGTCCGCCACCTGCCGCCCGACGAGCACCCCGCCTTCTTCTGCTCCGGACGGCTCACCCTGAACGTCACCCGGGAGGCGATGGCCGCGATGGGTTGGTGCCCATCCGGCCGGCTGTTCGAGGCGGCTTCCTGCGGCGTTCCGATCCTCTCCGACACCTGGGAGGGGCTCGACGCGTTCTTCGCGCCTGATGCCGAGATCCTGACGGCCGAGACCACCGAGGATGCGCTCGCCGCGATCGATCTCTCCGATGCCGAGTTGAATCGCATCGCCAAGGCGGCTCGCGAGCGGACGCTTGCGGAGCACACCTCGGTTCGGCGGGCGATCGAGCTGGAGCAACTCGTCAGCGAGGCGCTTCGGCCCACGCCGGCACTGGTGGAGGCCTGACCCATGTGGGGCATCATCCCGGCCGCGGGGCGCGGCAGCCGTATCCAGCCGCTCGCCTTCTCGAAGGAGCTGCTCCCGGTCGGCAGCCGCCTCCATGACGGGGTGGAGCGGCCCTGCGCGGTCTCCGAATATCTCGCCGAGCGGATGATCAAGGGCGGCGCCGACAAGATCTGCTTCGTCATCTCCCCGGGGAAGTCGGACATCCTCGCCTATTTCGGGGGCTCGTTCGGCGAAGCCGCCATCTCCTACGTCGTCCAGCCGCAGGCGGCGGGGCTCTGCGACGCGATCTTCCGCTCCGTGCCGTTCGTCCGTCAGGATGAGCCGGTCATCGTCGGGCTTCCCGATACGGTCTGGTTCCCCGACAACGCCCTGGCGGATCTTCCGGACGACACTCTCTCCTTCCTGCTCTTCCCGGTCGAGCGGCCGGAATTCTTCGATGCCGTGCTGCTCGATGAGGCGAACCGCGTCCTCGAGATCCAGGTGAAGCGGCCCGATGCCAGCTCGCGCTGGATCTGGGGCGCCTTCAAGATGCCCGGCTGGGTGCTGCACGAACTGCATGCGCTCTGGCGCGAGCGCGACTGCGAGGACGAGTTCATCGGGACGCTCGTCAACGCGTACCTCGCCCGGGGCGGGGGCGCGGTCGGCGTGAAGGCCGGACAGTCCTATGTCGATGTCGGCACGCTCGGCGGATACCGCTCCGCCATCACCCTGCTGTCGGGCATGCATGCCCCGGGCGCCGCAAAAGCCGCCCGCGAGACGACGGGCGGCCCTCCACGATCAGCCATCAAGGAAGAGGTTTCAGCCGGATGACAAAACCGTTCTCCCCGGACGAGATACGCCGGAGAGCGGAGGCGCTAGGGCCGTGGTTCCACAACATGGATCTCGGCGGCGTCTGGACCGCGCCCGACCATTTCCTGGGAGATTATCCCGGCGTGAAGTTCCGGGGATTTGCCCACGCGCTCCCGGAAGACCTGACGGGCAAGTCGGTCCTCGATATCGGCTGCAACGGCGGCTTCTACTCGATCGAGATGAAGAAGCGGGGCGCCGCCCGCGTGCTCGGGATCGATTTCGACGAGGACTACCTCGCCCAGGCTCGCTTCGCGGCCGAGGTGACCGGCCATGACATCGAGTTCCGGCAGCTCTCCGTCTACGACGTGGGAGCGCTCGGGGAGCGCTTCGACGTCGTGATCTTCATGGGGGTGCTCTACCACCTCCGGCACCCGCTTCTCGCGCTCGACCTGATCCACGAGCACGTCGCCGGCGACCTCCTCGTCTACCAGTCGCTGCAGCGCGGCTCCGCCCAGATCGACGAGGTCCCGCAGAACGCCGATTTCTGGGACACGGCGATGTTCGACAGCCCGGGCTACCCGAAGCTGCACTTCATCGAGCACAGCTACTCGAACGACCCGACCAATTGGTGGGCGCCCAACGCCGCCGGCTCGGCCGCGATGCTGCGCTCGGCCGGGTTCGAGATCCTCGCTCATCCCGAGGAAGAGGTTTTCGTCTGCCGCCGCGTCGAGGTCGATGCCACGCCCTGGAACGGGCCGGTCTACCCCGCAAGAGGAGTTCGCCCGTGATCGAAGCGGCGATGATCTGGAATGAGCCCAACAACAAGTCGCACTGGGACCCGAACCTCGATCCGGACTGGTCGAAGTTCGGCCACATGGTCAATCTCGCCGGCCAGGCGATCCGGGCCGAGAACGCACACCTCCCCCGCGTGGTCGGCGGCATGTCGCCGATCGACCCGCATTTCGTGAACCTGCTCACGGGCTATGGCGTGATGGACAATGTGGACGCGATCGCCGTCCACGGCTTCCCGCTCGACTGGAACCTCTGGCAGGTCCACGAATGGCCGGCGAAGATCGACGAGATCCGGGCCGTCACGAACAAGCCGATCTGGGTCAGCGAAGTCGGCATCTCGACCTTCGGGGCCGAGGAAGTTCAGGTCTGGGGGCTGCGCCGCACGGCCGAGCTTCTCATCGGCAAGGCGCCGCGCATTCACTGGTACAGCCTCTACGACCTGCCGAAGGCCTGGGAGGCCACGACCCGCCACAAGGAGGCCGAGGGCTCCTCCTATTACCGCCACTTCCACATGGGGATCCTGCGTGAGGACGGCTCGCCGAAACCCGCGGCCGAGATATTCTCCGAGTTCACGCCGGAGCTCGGCATCTGCCAGTGGTTCCACTTCGAGGATCACCGGCTCGACGAGGCGGTCGCCTGGATGAAGCGGCTCGGCGTCACCTATCTCCGCACGGGCCTGTCCTGGGCGGACAGCTTCAGGCCGGACGCGCTGCGCTGGTTCGACCGGCAGATGGAAGCGCTTCGCGACTTCGACGTGACGGTGACCTTCTGCTTCACGCCCGAACATCTCGGCATCGAGCCGCACCACACGAGCCCGCCGCGCGAGCCGGAGCTTTTCGCCGAATTCTGCGGCGAGATGATCAGGCGCTACGCGCCGTCCTCATCGGTGGTGCCCGCCGTAGCGGCCGAGTGAGCACGCCGGGGTCATGGCCGGGCTTGTCCCGGCCAACCCGACCTGAAGGGCGCGCCAGAAGTCGTTCGGGATCACCGGGACAAGCCCGGTGATGACAAGGAGGAGGTGATGGACGCCGCGAGCATCCTCGCCCGCATCACCGGCCCAACCCGGCCGCGCATCCCGGGCCGGACGGTTCTCGTCTTCGCCCATCCGGACGACGAGACGCTCGCCTGCGGCGCCCTGCTGCCGCGGCTGGAGGACGTCACGATCGTACACGTCACCGACGGGGCGCCGCGCAACGGCGAGGATGCGCGCCGGCGCGGTTTTGCGACACCGGCCGACTATGCAGCCGCACGCCGGAACGAGCTTCGGGCCGCGATGGCGCTCGCCGGCGTGCCGGGCGACCGGGTGACCTGCCTCGGAGTCCCGGACCAGGGCGCCGCCTTTGCGCTCGCCGAGATCGCACGCCGGCTCGTCCCGATCCTCGATGGCGCGGATGTCGCCGTCACGCACGCCTACGAGGGCGGGCATCCCGATCACGACGCGGTCTGCTGGGCCGTTCATGGCGCACTCGGGCTCGTGAGCGCGCCCCGGCCGGCGCTCGTCGAGGCGCCGCTCTATCGCCTTGGTCCGGATGGAGGGTGGCTGCGGCAGACCTTTGCGGAGGAGGAGGGCGTCGCGATCCTGCGCGTCACCGAAGCGGAGCGCGAGCTGAAGCGGGGCATGGTGGCCGCTCACGCGAGCCAGTCGCGGACCCTGGCGCATTTCACGGTCAGCGACGAGCCCTTCCGCCTCGCGCCGACCCCTGATTTCGGGTCGCTGCCGAATGGCGGCGCGCTGCTCTACGAACAGTACGGTTGGGGCCTGACGGGAGGGCAGTGGCTCGAACTCGCCGCCGATGCTGCCCGCGCGCTGCGGCAGGAGCGCGCCGCGTGAGCCTGACGATCCTCAGCGTCGCCTTTCCGCTGGCGCCCGTCTCGCCGGACGCGGCGGGCGGGTCGGAGCAGATCCTCTCCATGTTGGACCGCGCTATCGTCGCGGCGGGGCATCGGTCGGTCGTCGTCGCGCAGGAAGGATCGCAGGTCGTCGGGACGCTGGTCCAGGTGCCGGCCCCCGTCGGCCTGTTGGATGAAGACGCCAGGGAGATGGGCCAGGCTGCGACGCGGGCTGCCGTCGCCTCGGCGCTGGCGCGCTATCCGGTCGATCTCGTGCACATGCATGGGCTCGATTTCTACACCGCGCTTCCGCCGCCGGGTCCACCCGTGCTGGCGACCCTGCACCTTCCGCCGTCCTGGTATCCGGCCGAGGCCTTGCGGCCGTCCCGTCCCGATACCTGGCTTCACTGCGTGTCGGGATCGCAGCAGGGCGGTTGCGGGGCCGGCGACAGCTTCCTGCCGCCGATCCCGAACGGGATCGATGTCGAGGCACTTCAGGCACGCCACGCCAAGCGCGACTACGCCATGTTTCTGGGCCGCATCTGCCCCGAGAAGGGCGTGCATGTCGCCCTCGATGCCGCCAGGGCAGCCGGCATCCCGCTTCTCATAGCCGGGGAGCTTTTTCCCTACGCGGAGCACCGCCGGTATTTCGAGGAGGAGGTGCAGCCGCAACTCGGCCCCCGGTATCGGTTTCTCGGCCCGGTCGGGTTCGCGCGGAAGCGCCGGCTCCTCACGGCGGCGCGCTGCCTCCTTGTTCCCTCGCTCGTGCCCGAGACGTCGTCGCTGGTCGCCCGGGAGGCGGCCGCCTGCGGTACGCCCGTCGTCGCCTTTCCGAACGGCGCCCTGTCCGAGGCGGTCGAGCACGGCCGGACGGGCTTCCTCGTCGATGACGTCGAGGGCATGGCCGCCGCGATCCGCAGGGCGGGCGAGATCGATCCCGAGCTTTGCCGCGCGACGGCCCGCCTCCGCTTCTCCAAGGAGAAGATGATCGCCGCCTATTTCGACCTCTATTCGCGTCTCGCGGCGGGCCGCCTCCTGCACGGCGCAGCATGAGCGGCGCGCTGGCTGCGGCGCTCGTCGAGGACGAGGAAGGTCTCGAGGCGCTTGCTCCCGAGTGGTGGGAGCTCTGGCGGCGGTGCCCGGCGGCGACGCCCTTTCAATCGCCGGCCTGGCTCCTGCCATGGTGGCGCGCGTTCCGGCCTGGGCGGCTGTCCACGATCGCGCTTCGGGCCGGCGGCAGGCTCGTCGCACTTGCACCCGTCTATCTCGAGGAAGGCGCGCTCGGCCGCCGGCTGCTGCCGATCGGGATCGGGATCACGGACTACCTGGACGTGCTTCTCGACCCGACCCTTCCCGAAGCCGCTCCGATGCTCAGCCGGTCGGTCCGCGAATACGCACCCGATTGGGACAGCTGGGAACTCGAGGAACTCATGCCGGCCGCCGCCGGGTTCGCCATCCCGGCACCCGTGGACAGCTGCGAGGAGCTCATCCGGCAGAGTGCCTGTCCGGTTCTGGAGCTCACCGACGAAGTTCCGGTTCCCGCCCGCAAGCGGCGCAAGTTGCGCATGGCGGAGAACCGCTCGGCGCGGCGGGGAGGGCAGGTGACCCCCGTCGGCCAGGGGGGCGTCCCCAGCTTCATCGATCACCTCGTCCGCCTGCACGGCGCCCGTTGGGCGACTCGCGGCGAGGATGGGGTTCTGGCCGACGATCCGGTCCTCCGCTTCCACGAGCGCGCGCTCCCCCTCCTGGCAGAAGCTGGGCTCACCCGCCTGTGGATCCTTTCGATCGAGGGCCAGGTGGTCGGCGCCTATTACGGCCTGCATCACGGCCAGCGCGCCTACGCCTATCTCGGCGGCTTCGATCCCGGCTTCTCCTTCGAGAGCCCGGGGACCCTGCTCGTCGGCCATGCCATCGAAGCCGCCCGGCAGGAGGGCGCGAGCGAATTCCACTTCCTGCGCGGGCAGGAGGCCTACAAGTACGAGTGGGGCGCCGCAGATCGCTGGAACCGGCGCCGCAGCTTCAGGCGCCATGGCTGACAAGCTCCTCCCGATCCTGGACGCCTATCTCGCCGGCGGGATGCCGCCCAACATCGCCCTCATGCGCCTCTGCATGGAGGCGTCCTCGCCGGAGGAGATGAGGGCTGCGGTCGGGGAGGTGGGAGAAGGATTGACCGGTGTAGAGGCCGTGCGCCTTGAAGCGCTCGCCAGGCTCCTGGACGAGCACGGCTCCGCCTGGGCCACCATCCGCCAGGTGATGGTCGAGGCCGAGCACGATCGGGGCTCCGCCTCTGCGGACGAGGCAGTGGTCTATTGGGCGTCGGTCTTCGATCGCCTCGCGAAGGCGCAGCCGGAGGCAGGTGTGGCGCTCTACGCCCTCGGCTCGCCCGAGCTGCTGGCGCGCGCGACGGCGGAGATCGTCGAGGCGCTGCGGGGTTGGGGCCTGCTCGCGAGGAACGGCCATGTGCTGGAGATCGGCTGCGGCATCGGCCGCTTCGTCCGCGCCCTCGCGCCGGAGGTGGCGGTGGTCACTGGCATCGACGTGTCGCCGGGGATGATCGCGGCTGCCCAAGAGCGCTGCGCAGGCCTTCGGAATGTCCGCCTCGAGGTATCCTCGGGGCGCGACCTCTCGGGCTTCGACGGCGCCAGCTTCGACCTGGTCCTCGCGGTGGACGTCTTTCCCTATCTCGTCCAGGCAGGCGCCGAAGTCGCGGCGAGGCACATTGCCGAGGCCGGGCGCCTCCTCCGCCCCGGCGGAACCCTGGCGATCCTCAACTACTCGTATCGCGGAGATCCCGATGGTGACCGCTCCGAGATCGCCCAGGCAGCTGGGAATGCGGGGTTCCCTCGGGTCGAGGAGCCGTCGCCCAATTTCGAATGCTGGGACGGCTCCGTCTTTCTCCTGCGGAAACCTGCCTAGACCGCAACGGCCTGGAGGCGGGGCGCCTCTGCCTCGCGCCGTCGCCCGGCGGCCTCTGTCAGATAGCCTTCGAGTTCGAGGGCCCGGCAATCGGCCGTGTGCGCGCCGAGGATCCGCGCCCGCGCGGCCTCCCCGAGACGGGCAGGCTTCTGCTCGTCGGGATCGGCCAAGGTCAAGACCACCTCGTCGGAGGTCATCGCGAGGAGGATCTCGCGGCCGGGCGTCAGCACGTCCTCGATCCCGCGCCACACGTCCGAGATGACGGGCGTCGCGCAGGACGCCGCCTCGAACAGCCTGACGCTCGGGCTCCAGCCTGCCGCGACCATGTCGGCGCGGGTAACGTTGAGCGTGTAGCGGCTCGCGGCGTAGAACTCGGGATGGTCCACCGGGCCAACATGCTGGAAACGCTCGACATTTTCGGGCCAGGCGATGTCGTCCGGATATTGGGGCCCGGCCACCACGAAGCGGAGATGAGGCAGACGGCGCGCCGGCTCGATCAGCAGCCGCTCCAGCACGGGCTGCCGGTCGGGGCTGTAGGTGCCGAGATAGGATAGGTCCCACCGCTTCTCCCGCTCGAGCGGCGGATAGGCGGCTGGATCGACGGAGCAGTAGAGCGCCCGCGCCGCCGGCGAGCCATAGCGGCGTTCGAGCAGGTCCAGCGTCGGCCCGCCCGTGAACGACAGATAGACGTCGTAGCCGGGGATCAGCTCCGGCGAGACATACTCCGTGTCGCCCCGGGCGAGCTTCGCGAGCGTCACGGGCGTGTCGATATCGTAGAACGCCGTTACGCCGCGCGCCCAGTCCTGCACGAGCCGGCCCACCGCGACGCCGTCCGGCACGTAGGACCCGACGATCACCGCATCCGCACCGGCAATCATTGCGCGATGCTCGGCGAGGTCTTTCGTTTCCTTATAGAAGAGCAGGCGGCACCAGTCGGGGTCGGCGAGGTCGCGATGCGGTCCGGAATACCAGGGTACGTCGCGTTCGAGGAACGTCACGTGGTGTCCCCGCGCTACGAAGGCCTTGAGCAGTGCGCGGTACGTGGTCGCGTGGCCGTTGCCCCAGGAGGAGGAGAGGCTGAGGCCGAGTACGACGACCTTCATGTTCCGCGTGCTCACGCCGCGCTCCGCTCGCGCTTGGCTGCCGTCACATCGCGGAGGAGCCGGTCGAGTTCCACGCCGCGGCGCTCATAGGTGTGCTCCTTGAGGATGCGGGCGCGGCCGGCTTGGCCGATCTCCCGGGCACGCTCGGGCGTGAGGGTGCGGACATGCTCGGCCACTTCCGCCCCATCGCGGGCGACGAGCACCTCCACGTTCTCCTTCAGGAACATGTCGAGCCCGACCCAGGCATCCGTGATCAGGCAGGCGCCGGCGCCGCACGCCTCGAAGACGCGCGTTGCGGGCGAGTAGCCGACGCTCGCCATCGAGTCGCGGGCGATGTTCAGGACCGCCATCGACGAGGTGTTGAAGGCGTTGTGATCGCGTGTGTAGACGTGGCCGATATGCCGGACATTGGCCGGCATCCCCTTCGTTTCCCAGCCGTTGCCGCCGATCAGGAACGAGCGTTCGGGCAGGCGCGCGGCCGCGTCCAGGAAGAAGCTTTCTACCCGTGCCTCCCGGTCCGGCAGACGGTTACCCAGGAAGGAGAGATCCGCCTTGAAGCGATCGTCCGGCGGCACAGGATGGTGCGTCTCGGGATCGAGCGCGTTGTAGATCGGCACGCAGAGCGGGGCGCCGAACCCCTCGTAAGCCTCGATCACCGGTGCACCGCCGCCATAGGTGATGACGAGGTCGAGTTGGGGCAGCGCCTCATGCATCGGGTGATCGGGATGCTCGCGTAACTCCGCGAGCGTCGCTGGCGCGTCCACGTCGCAGAACATGCGGATGGCACCGGGGCGGGACGCTTCCACCACTCCTTGCAGCAGCACGTCGTCATAGACGCCGACCCCGCTCGCCTTGACGACGACATCCGCCAGCGCAGCTTCGGCGATGACCGACCGCACGGCCTCGTCCGTCGCCGGATAGACCTTCACCTGGCACCAATCCGGCGGGTCGATGTCCCGATGCTTCTGCCGATCGAAAGCATCCGGCTCGTAGAAGGTGATCTGGTGGCCGCGCTTCGCCAGCTGCGAGAGGAGGCCCCGGTAGTAGGTCGCGGCGCCGTTCCAGTACGAGGACAGGAGGCTCGAGCCGTAGAAGGCGATTCTCATGCGACGTTCTCCAGCGGGCGGCTCTGCGCCACCCGGCCGAGGATGGCCAACAGCTCGTCGGCCCGATGTGAACAGGTATGGCGAGCGAGGATCGTCTCGAGCCCGCTGCGAACGAGCGAGGCGCGCAGCTCCGCGTCGTCGCGCACGGCTTTCAGATGCCGCCCCATCTCGACGGGATCCCTGGCCATCAGGAAGTCCGTGCCGACCCGGAAGAGGTTCTCGTCGTCCCGCCACGGCGCCGATACCAGCGGGATGCCGCAGGCGAGCGCTTCGAAGACCCGGATCGTCGGGATGCCCGGGAGCTGCTGCACGTAGAGCCTGCGGGGCACGTGGGCTGTCGCGAGGTGGCGGGCGAAGACCTCCGGGGCCCGGGCGTTCGGCAGCCAGCCGAGATAATGCGCCCCGTGGCGGGCGAGCGTGCCGAGCGCCATCTCGGGGTAGCGAACGCCATAGATGTCGAGCGACAGCCCGAGCTCGGCAGCGGGGCGGAAGAGATAGGCCTCCAACTCCTCGCTGCGCTCGTCGTCGCCCCAATTGCCGATCCAGACGAGACCGGCGCGCTCTCCTTCGACCTCCGGAGGCTTGAACAGGCGCGTATCGGCCGCCTCGTGCCAGGTGAAGACGCGTCCACCCCAGCCCCAGGCGCGATAAACGTCGCTCAAGGTTTCGCCGAAGGCGAGCACGCCGTCATAGCCGGACAGGTCGTAGGCACGCATTGAGCTCGGGTCGCTCACCGCCCGGTGGTGGGTGTCATGGAAGAGGAGCGTGTAGCGGCCGCCACGGCGCCGATGCGCGCCGATCGCCGCGACCAAGGCATGGTCGTTCCACTCGTGGACGATCACAACGTCTGCGCCGTCCAGCGCCCGGTCGAGATCCAGGTCAGCGCCGTAGCTGACCGAGCTGAGCTCCGGATAGCCGGCGTGGAACGCCTCGAGCCCCGCCTCGCCGTGGTCCCGCAGCAGGTTGTCGAGGCTCCAGTTCCCGGCCGGTTCGAAGACGCTTGTCTCGTGCCCGCGCGCGATCAACTCCCGGAAGACGCCACGCAGGAAATGCGCGTTGCCGTGGTTCCAGCACGAGACGAGCGAGTGGGTGAAGTAGACGAAGCGCATCAGGCGGCAGTCATCAGGTGCGGGCGGCGACCCTTGCTGGCGAGCACGTCTCGATAGGCGCCGGCTACGCCCTCGACCATGCGGTCCAGCCTGTAGCGGCCGGCGCGTTCCTGCGCGGCGCGGCCGAGCCTGTCGCGCTCCGTCGCATCCGCCAGGAGGCCAGTCAGGATCGCGACGGCGCCATTCTCGTCCTCCGGATGGACGAATAGCGCCGCCTCGTCCCAGAGCTCACGGAAAGTGGGTATGTCAGAGAGGACGAGCGGGCAGCCGGCCTGGGCGGCCTCCAGCACGGCCAGGCCGAAAGGCTCGTAGAGCGCCAGCGACGCGAAGACGGGCTGCCGAGCGAAATGCCCGTCGAGCGTTGCCGCATCGACGTAGCCAAGTTCAGCGGCGTGATGAAGAGTGATCGCAGCGCCGTTCGGGCCATGCGTCGGACCGGCGGCCAGCATCGGAGCGGGTAGCTTCTGGGCAACTCGGTCGAGCGCCGCGATGTTCTTGCCCTCGTCCCAGAGGCGGCCGGCAGTGAGCACGACGCATCGCCCGACAGGTTCGCGTGGAGAGGGGTCAGGCCGGGCGGCCCGGCCATTGTGCACGACGCGCGGCAACTCTCCGAGCGCGTAGGCGGTTGCCGTCGCTCTTGCGAAGGCGGCGCTCGGGGCGAGAAGCAGGTCCGCTGCCTGATAGCCGCTGCGGACGAGATCCGTCCGCCAAGCGAAATCCTCCGGGAGCGAGCCGCCGCGCACGGCCGCCCACCAGGTCGCCACGCAGGAGTGACATACGGAGATCACTGGGCAGGGAAAGGCTGCATCGGCCGCTAGCGCGGGGCTGTTCAGTTGAACGAGTTCGCAACCCGTTTCGGCTGCCAGGGCAGCGAGCGCGGCTCCCGCTCCCACCACCTCGTCGCGGCTCCCGGCTGTCCAGTCTAGCGGCAACCCTGTCTCGATGATGCGCAGGCCGGCGATTCCTGCGGCGGCCTGCCGCTGCCCGTCCGATGGCGCCGGCCCGAGGATCGCGAGCGTGATCTCGATGTCTCTCTCCCGGAGGCCGGCCGCGAGGTCGAGCGCGTAGGTCCACACGCCGCCGACTGCGTCAGTGGTCATGAGAACCTTGATCGGCGTATTCATCAGCGCCAGCCGGTATCGGCCGCCATCACGAGAGAGCGCCGACGCGCACGGCGCGCTTCGTCTCGGGCTCACCCGAAAGGCCTCGCTCGGCACGGAGCCACGCCACCAGATTGGCGACGCCGGTGCGCCATGGCACGGGCGCCTTCAGCCCGAGGGCCGTCTGGATCGAGCGGGAATCGGCCACGAAGTAGCGCTGATCTCCCGGCCGCCAGTCGGAATAGTTTGCCTCGACCTCGCGGCCGACCAGGTCCGAGAGATGCGCGATCAGGTGGCGTAGGCTGACGGCGTTCTGCGCGCCCCCGCCGAGGTTGAACGCCCTCCCGGAGATCGCCTTGATGTCGCGAAGCGCGGCCACATAGGCTTCGACCGCGTCCGAGACGTCGAGAATGTCCCGCACCTGCGCGCCGTCGCCGTAGATCGAGATGGGGCGGCCCTCGAGTGCCCGTATGGCGAAATGCGCCACCCAGCCCTGGTCCTCCGTCCCCATCTGCCGCTGGCCGTAGATGCAGCTCATGCGGATGACGGAGGTCGGCACGTCGAAGGAGCGCGCGTAGTCGAGGACGTACTGGTCCGCGGCACCCTTCGAGCAGCCATAGGGCGTGTGGAAGTCGAGGGGCCGGCTCTCGCCGATACCATGGCACCGTATGGCCGGATCGATCGGGAGATAGGCCGCATTCGTCAGCTCGAGGCCGACATCGGCAAGATCGCCATAGACCTTGTTTGTCGAGGCGAAGATGAGCGGCGCCGGCTCGGGCCGGGCGCGGAGCGCTTCCAGCAGCGCAAGCGTCGCCTTCACGTTGATCTCGAAATCCGAGACGGGATCGACGAGGCTCGTCGTCACGGCGACCTGCGCGGCCATGTGGAAGACCGCGGAGGCGTCGCGGGCGGCGGCGGCGAGGTCGGTCCCTGCGCGCACGTCTGCGATCACGGCCGATATCCGCCGCGGATGCCGTTCGGTCAGCCATGCGAGGTTGCGATCGACCCCCGGGCGCGCGAGCGCGTCGTAGATGAGGACGTCGTGGCCTTCGGATGCGAGGCGGTCGGCGAGGTTCGATCCGATGAAGCCTGCCCCGCCTGTGACCAGGATGGGCCGGCGGCCGACGACAGCGGGTGTCGCCGCGTTCATGCCACGAGGCCCCGGGCCTCAAGTTCCTTCCGCGCCTCGCTCACGCGATCATGGGCCTGCTGCTGGGCCACCCATTCGGCGAGTTCACGCAGCCCCTCGGAGAAGTCCTTGCGAGGCGCGTAACCGAGCTCGGCTTGTGCCTTGGTGATGTCCGGAATGTTGTGACGAATATCCCCCGCGCGCGCCTTTCCGGCGATCTCAGGCGTCAGGTCAGGCCGGCCCATTGCCTCGGCGAGGAGCTCGGCGACCTCTTGAACCGTCCGGTCGACGCCGCTGCCGATATTGTAGACTTGGCCCGCCGCCTGCGGCCGGTCGAGCGCAAGCAGGAAGGCCTGCGCGACATCCTCGACATGGACGAAATCCCGTCGCTGCTTGCCGTCCTCGAAGATGACGGGACGATTGCCGTTGTGGATGCGGGAGGCGAAGATCGCGAGCACGCCCGTATAGGGATTCGAGAGCGCCTGGCCGGGGCCGTAGGCGTTCCAGAGCCGCAAGGCGACACCCTCCATGCCGTAATAGGGCGCGAGCGTGAGGGTCAGCCGCTCCTGGACGTGCTTGGTGATGGCATAGACCGAGGCGAGCGTCGGACGTTTCGATTCCGGCGTCGGGACCGGGATCATCGGACGGCCCTTCGGGTCCGGCGGATCCCAGGGAGCACCGGCATTCGGCTGCCGGATGGCATCCTCCACGTGCTCGCCGTCCATCGTGCGGTAGAGGCCCTCGCCGTAGATGCTCATGGACGAAGCGACGACGACCCGCTTCACCGGCTGCGCGATGAGCTCCTGGAACAGCACCGCCGTCCCGAGGTCGTTGACCGAAACATAGCGGTCGATCGCGTACATGCTCTGTCCGACGCCGACCTCGGCCGCGAGATGGACGACCTTGTCGACGCCCTTCAGGGCGGCGCGGACGACAGCATCCTCCCGCACGTCCCCGATGATCAACTCGGCGCGGGGATCCAGCCCGTCGGGCTCGGCCTTGCCGCCGTGTACCTGCTCGATGAGGCTATCCAGGATAACGACACGGTCGCCGCGATCGAGCAGCGCGCGCGAGACATAGCGGCCGATGAAACCCGCGCCGCCTGTGATGAGGATCGTCTCTGCCACGTTGTTCGTCTCAGCCTTTTGCCTTCGCCGCCTTGGGGCGGCTCGATTTCGTTCCGGCCGCTTTTGACCCGCTTGCCGAGGCGCTCTTCGACGTTGCGCCTCTTGCCGCGGTCGCCTTCGCCTTGGGGGTGGAGGGCGCCTCGTCCCCGCCGGCGCTTCCGCTCGACTTGCTCGAGGCGGATCTCGCGGCCGCCTTCTTCTGCGCGGACTTCTCGCCGGAAGACTTTGCAGCCGCGGATTTGGTGCTCGTCCTTGCGGGGGCGTCCTTCCTGGCCGTGCTCGCCTTCCGGGCGGTCTTCTTCCTCGAGGGCTGATCCTCTTCTGGCGAGCGCTCGACGAATTTGTTGAAGCGGCTTTCCTTGCCCCCCTTCGTCTGGTCCTGATGCAGGAACGAGACGTGGGACTGGTCGAACACCGCGAAGAACTCCTCCCAGGAGATCTCCTCGAATTTCTCTTCCTTCGGGCCGAAGTCGATGCGGAGCACGCCGCCCGACTTGTTCTTGCCCCTGGCTCCGCCCGTACGGACGATCGATGGGCGGCCGCCACGCGCCTCGGCCCACTTCCTGATCTCGTCGTGATCCACGGTCTTCGAAGAAGCGCTCATCGCGTCATCCTTTCGATTTGGAGATCATCCGCCGGACCTGCGTCCGGCAGAGGGAGCTCGCGAGAGTTGGGTAGGCCAGCCCGGGGTGGGAAGTTGTAGAAGAGGGAGACTCTATTCCTTTTTCTCGAAACCCGCGGGAAACGCGTTCGGTTCTGCGTCGCTCGCGAGGAGCTTGGAAAGGTACGAAGCGTACCGCTCCGCCGCGGCGCGAAGCCGACCGGCCTCGTCCGCGTCCTTTGTAGAGGCTGCTGCCTCGCGATAGTAGCCGAGCTGGAAGGCGGGATAACAACGTGTCGCGAACCGTACCTGCGCGCGATCAACTACGAACCCGCCAACTTGTTCGATCCGGCTGATCAAATCCTGTCGTTCACCGGCCGTCAGAGTGAACTCGATCGAGGCGCCGGCGATGTCCCACGCGATGTCCTGGCAGCCGACGAGGTCGTGAGCGGCGTGATGGTCGACCGCGTCCGCCTTGAGGAACCGTCCGTCCGGCAAGACCAGCCATTCCCAAGCGTGCAGCCGGTTGTCGGTCTCAATGCGGCGGACCTCGGCCTGGAGCCGTGCCAGTAACGGACGCCATGCCGTCGATTGGCGGGCGGGCTCGGGGCCAAACTCCTCTTCCGCATTGACGTGCAGCATGTCGAACAGCTGCTGGCTCGAGGCTCCGGTAGCGGCATCCGACGCGAAACTGCGGCCTCGGAAGCCGAGATAGTTCCCGAGATGCGTGAGGAAGCGCTGCCGCTCGGGGCCGGACGCGTCGAGCGGACGTGCGTCCCCGTGCCAGCGCTCGACGATGAAGCCGTGTCGGAGGCCGAGCGGCTTTGGCGCGAACCCAGCCTCCGCCAGCGCCTCGGCGCGCGCGAGTTTTTCAAGTCCGATCCGGCCGAGACCCGCAAATTTCAGCAGCCAGCTTCCGGATCGGCTCTCGAGAAGGAATTTCCGCTTCTCCTGCCAGGGGTGAACCGGAGGATGGTCGCCATGCCACCCGCGCGTCCCGCGCCATGCCCCGCCCGTGATCTCCCTTAGGTCGCCCACCGGTTCGCCCGTGAGATCGGCGACCCAGGAAACGAGCCCCCGTTCGTCTCCCGCGACGACGGCCTCGTCAAAGGTGCGGAGGTGAAGCTGCGCCGCCTCCCAGAAACTCCGGACAGCCTCGCTGGCCTGCGGGCCTGGCCCGTTCGCGTGGCTCGGAAACACGTGGACCCGCCCGCGTGCGATGCCGACGGCTTGCAACTCCTTCGCGACAGCCGTGATGGACGAGCCGGAGAGCCCAGGCCCCTCGTCGACGATGGCCACCTCGATCCCTGGCGGAAGCGCGAGCGGTTCGGCGAGCGCGAGCGTGCGATCGAATGGATGGCCTACGGGTCGCACCGTCTTAGGGCAGGGTGCGCCGGCGCCTGCTGCCACCATTCCGGCTAGCGTCGTCCCGATACTGCGAATCCCGATGACGCTAAGGTCGCGTCCGGCAAGCGCGCGCGCCGCCTCATAATAGGTCTCCGGATAGAGCGCATAATGCGCAAACCCTTCCGGCAGCTTGACCGTGAGATCGCCTCCCTTTGCGCTGGCCTCGATCGTCGCGATCGCCGCGAAGGCTGGCTCCGTGCAGATCCTCCGCTCGCTCCAGGACAGGCCGACCGCCTCGGCAAGTGCGAGGGTGAGCGACATGGCGGCACCGCTCTCGTCGGACGGTGTATCTTGGCGACCGTGCGCCTCGAAGGCGCGGTCGGCCAGGCCCTGGGCCAACTCGCCCGCTTCGATGAGGGCTGCGACCAGCAGGCCATGCGCGGCGATCCAAGGCTCGGCGCTCGCAGCCTCGGACAGGTAATGCCGGACGGCCCCGATCTTCTGCGCGACCGTCTCTCGGCGGACGGCGTCGCCGTAGACCAGCATCAGGTGACGGGCTGTAGATGCCGATAGGCGATGGCCTTGAAGGCGTCGAAGGACGGGATCTCCCAGCTGGCCCGCCGCTCCCGGCCGAAGCGCGCGAGCCACGCCGTCCAGGCATGATACTGGGCAGGGGAGGGGGAGATGAGCGCGCGCCTGGTCTTCGAAAGCTCAAGGGCTTCGAGCGGTTCGTAGCCCCGCTCGACCAGGACACAGAGCGCGAGCGTGGCGGAGCGGCCGATGCCGTGCTCGCAATGGATCAGCACTCTCTCTCCGCGGTCGAGATAAGGCCGCACGAAAGTGACGCCGTCCTCGAGCATCGGCTGGCTCACCGCGTGGTGGTCGTCCGTCGGAAGATGAAGGAGCGAGATCCCATGCCGCTGCAGCAGGATTTCATCGTCGCAGGCCTCGCTGCGTAGATCGACCACCGCGCGGATGGCCAGGTGGTGCGCCATAGTCTCGGCACGCTCGACCGGGAATCGACCGCCGACGGCCAGATGCTCGGTGATCCAGCTGAGATTCGGCTCCCATGGAGCGGGTGCTTGGATGGTGCTCGCCACGTCTCCGGCTAGGCCGGGCTGGTCAGGCGGGTCAAGCGCCCCTATATAGCGGTGGTGCACCGGTGAGCCGCCCTCGAAGGGTTTGGGTCTCGGGGTGGAAACCTGTTCCAGGTTGACATCGACGGGCGGCGTAGCTAGAGCGCCGCTGTCAATCGAGGTTTTAGAGAGTCGCGCGGCGCCTCCCCAGAGAGGGTGTCGGCGCGCTCTTTTTGGCGGTTGAGACGACGCCGGCGGCGTCAGACATGATCGAGCGTCGGCTGGTTCGGCGCGAGGAGAGGCGGACGTGGCCCGTATCGCAGGCGTCAATATCCCAACGAACAAGCGCGTTGTTATCGCGCTTCAGTACATTCACGGCATCGGCGCGAAGAAGGCGCAGGAGATCGTCGAGAAGGTCTCCATCGAGCCCGAGCGTCGCGTCAATCAGCTGACGGATGCCGAGGTGCTCCAGATCCGCGAGACGATCGATCGCGATTACCTCGTCGAGGGCGACCTCCGTCGCGAAGTCTCGATGAACATCAAGCGGCTGATGGATCTGGCCTGCTACCGCGGCCTGCGTCACCGTCGCAACCTGCCGGTCCGCGGTCAGCGTACCCATACCAATGCCCGTACCCGCAAGGGTAAGGCGAAGCCGATCGCCGGCAAGAAGAAGTAAGATTCAGCGCCGCGTGCTGAATCTTATCCCGGACGCCACCGAGTGGTGAGCTGGGACTTTATGACGAGAAGCCGCTCTCTTGTGTGCGGAATGGCAGGGCAAGCCCGGCCATGACGACTGAGAGGGCGATGGCCGGGTGGAGCCCGGCCGGTAGCCGCCCGGCATTGCCGGGAGATCACCTCCACATCCCGAGCGCCTGGGAATACGGGCGCGCCTGAAGGATCTTTTGATGGCCAAAGAGGCAACCCGCGTCCGCCGCCGCGAACGTAAGAATATCGTCTCTGGCGTTGCCCACGTGCACGCTTCGTTCAACAACACGCTGATCACGATCACGGACGCGCAGGGCAACACGATCTCGTGGTCCTCCTCCGGCTCGATGGGCTTCAAGGGCTCGCGGAAGTCGACCCCGTATGCGGCACAGGTCGCTGCCGAGGATGCCGCCCGGAAGGCCGCCGAGCATGGCATGCGGACGCTCGAGGTCGAGGTCTCCGGTCCGGGCTCCGGTCGTGAATCGGCCCTTCGCGCCCTGCAGGCCGCCGGCTTCACCGTGACCTCCATCCGGGACGTGACGCCGATCCCGCACAACGGATGCCGCCCGCGCAAGCGCCGCCGCGTCTGATCTACGGGGCGGGAAGCCCCTACATCGCTGAAGACCTCCGCGGGGCCGGCACTTGCCGATGCCCCGCGTCCGCCGTCCGAGGGGAAGAGCCGTGATACAGAAGAACTGGAAAGAGCTGACGAGGCCGGACAAGCTCCAGGTGTCCCAGGGCGACGACCCGCGCCGCGTCGCCACCATCGTCGCGAGCCCGCTGGAGCGCGGCTTCGGCACGACGCTCGGCAATGCTCTGCGCCGCGTCCTGCTGTCGTCCCTCCAGGGTGCAGCCGTCACCGCTGTCCACATCGACGGCGTTCTGCACGAGTTCTCGTCCATCCCGGGCGTGCGCGAGGACGTGACGGACATCGTCCTCAACATCAAGACGATTGCCATCCGCATGCAGGGCGAGGGGCCGAAGCGCCTGACGCTCCGCAAGACGGGACCCGGCGTCGTCACCGCTGGCGATATTGCGACCACGGGCGATATTTCGGTCCTGAACCCCGAACTCGTGCTCTGCACCCTCGACGAGGGAGCCGAGATCCGCATGGAGTTCACGGTGACGACCGGCAAGGGCTACGTCCCGGCCGAGCGCAATCGTCCGGAAGACGCGCCGATCGGCTTGATCCCGGTCGACAGCCTCTTCAGCCCGGTCAAGAAGGTTTCGTACCGCGTCGAGAACACCCGCGAGGGCCAGGATCTCGACAAGGACAAGCTGACGATGACCATCGAGACGAATGGCGCGCTCAGCCCCGAGGATGCGGTCGCCTACGCGGCTCGCATCATCCAGGATCAGCTCTCGGTCTTCGTGAACTTCGAGGAGCCCCGTCGCGAGGAAGCTCAGGCCCTGGCGCCGCAGCTCCCGTTCAACCCGGCGCTCCTCAAGAAGGTCGACGAGCTCGAGCTGTCGGTCCGCTCGGCGAACTGCCTGAAGAACGACAACATCGTCTATATCGGCGATCTCATCCAGAAGTCCGAGGGCGAAATGCTTCGCACCCCGAACTTCGGCCGCAAGTCGCTGAACGAGATCAAGGAAGTTCTCGCCGGCATGGGCCTTCACCTTGGCATGGAGGTGCCTGGTTGGCCGCCGGAGAACATCGAAGACCTCGCTAAGCGCTTCGAGGAGCACTACTGAGCGGCTTCGCCGCCTGACCCCGGCAAAGGTGCCGGGGTTTTCGACCCGCTGGGCGCCGGCTTCGCCGGCATGGGCGGGAAATGATCAGAAGGAACGGCCGGCCCTTGGCACGGCGGCCGTGAAAGATAGGAGAGCCACATGCGTCACGGATTTCGCGGTCGCCGCTTCAACCGCACGGCGGAGCACCGCAAGGCGATGTTCGCCAACATGTCTGCGGCCCTGATCAAGCACGAGCAGATCGTCACCACGCTCCCGAAGGCGAAGGACCTCCGTCCGGTCGTCGAGAAGCTGGTCACGCTCGGCAAGCGCGGCGGCCTGCATGCGCGCCGTCAGGCGATCGCGCAGCTGCGCGACGAGACGATGGTGAAGAAGCTGTTCGACGTGCTCGGCCCGCGCTACGCCTCCCGCCCGGGCGGCTACCTCCGCGTGCTTAAGGCCGGCTTCCGCCAGGGCGACAACGCTCCCATGGCAGTCATCGAGTTCGTCGACCGCGACGTCGATGCGAAGGGGCAGGATTCCGGCCCGACGCAGAAGACCGAGCTCGTCGAGAGCGAGTGAGCTGGGGGTTTCTCCGGGTATCGAGGGCGGCTTTCGGGCCGCCCTTTTTTGTGGCCGGCCTCAGGCCGGCTCGTGGATCGGGCAGAGATTGAAGCGGGCGCGGAAGTCGGAGGAGTGCCGGTAGGGTTCCCGCCTGGCCCGGTTGATGTTGCCAAGAGGCTGATGCGCGGCGAGCCCGGTCCAGACACTGAAGCGCATCTCCTCGTCGACGGCGCGGACGAGTGCAGGATCCCAGCTATCCTGCCGCTTAGCGATAACAGTGCCGACGCGGAGGAAAGGCGCCTCCTCCTCCTTCCACTCGACCGTCGGGTCCTCCACGGGCTGCTTCTGGAGGTCCCGGCAGAGCTGCACCCTGAACTCCCAGGCCGCGTCGATCCCGGCCATGTCGGCCTGGATCCTGTGGCGCAGCGCGTCGCGATCGTGGCTCGCGTCGATCTCCACGCCGGCCAGGGCGACGATCTCGGGCGCGATCGGCTTCAGGCTGAACTTGGCGATATAGTCGCCGTAGCGGAACGGTGTGACGCTGTAATAGGTCTCGCCGAGCGGATGGGCGTTCGGGGCGCCTCCGAGCGCCTTCACGGTCGCGCTTTCGATGCCGATCGCTCCGAGCGCCTTGTTCACGCCCCTCAGGAAGGTGGAGAGCACACGTTTCCCGCCCTCGGCAACGTCTGTGGTCTTCGCGACGAGCTTGAGAGCCCCGAGGAACTCCTTCGCGGTCCGTGCCTGGAAGGTCGGGCCATCCACCATGACGAAGTCCTGCGTGGAGCCCGTAGCGCCGGGGAGGCGTTCTCCCTCGGCGCCGACGACCTTCATGGCCAGCCCGCGAGGGAGCGAGATCGCGTCGTCGAGTATGTCGCCGGCGTTGGTGGAAATCCGGAGAAAGGTCTCGTAGCGGCCCGGGCGGGCGAACAATCCCTGTGAGAGTTCCGGCAGCAGGCCGTCGTTGATGGTCAGCGTCGCTTTCAGGAGCCCGTGCGCCTTGGCATGCACGGCCCGGACGGCATGGCCGTAATCCCTCGAGGTGGTGTTGAGGATCGTGTCGAAGGTCTCGTTGATCTGCCTGACCGTGTCCTCCTCGTCCGGCAGGATCGTCTCGACGTCGGGAGAGTAGCGGACGGGTAACGGCAGGCTCATGTCGCATCCTCGGGCTGATCCGCATCGCGACGACGCGGACGGAGAACTCATGCAACGCGCTGGCCGCCGGAACTGTCCGCGACCAGCGTCCAAGAACCCGTAACTGGGGTGACCGCCCCTGAACTCACTCAATCGCAACACAATTCGCACAGGCTCATTCCGGCCATGCGCGTCGTTGTCATAGCGGATTTTCCTCAAGCCTCGGGAGGAGCGCAATCCGTCGCGATCCAGTCGGCGGCGGCGCTCGCAGCGCGAGGCGTGCCCGTCACGTATATCCACGCGATCGGCGGCGTGTCCGACAAGCGGCTCGACACCCCGGGCGTGGAGGTCGTCGGGCTCGACCAGGCCGACATCTGGGACCGGCCGGCGGTCCGGCAACTCGGCGCTGGAATCTGGAACCACGATGCCGCAGCGCGCCTGCGCGCCGTGCTCGGGCGACTGCCGCCAGGCCCGAAGATCCTGCATCTGCATCAGTGGACGCGATCGCTCTCTCCGGCAGCGTTCCCGGTCCTTCTCCGCTCGGGGTCGCCCGTCGTCGTGACTCTGCACGACTACTTCATCGCCTGCCCGAACGGCGTCTATTACCGGTTCGAGCGCGACGAGCCCTGCGCCGTGCGGCCGCTCTCGTTGGCTTGCCTCCTCGCGCCATGCGATCCGCGATCGATGGCCCACAAGGGGGTGCGGGTGCTGCGGGCCGCCGTCACGCGAGCGGCCCTCGCCGGACACTCGTTCGACGTGGTCCATGTGTCTGACCGAGCCCAGGCCACATTGGCGCCGTTCATGCCGCCGCAGATCCGCGAACATCGGATCGACAACCCGGTGGAGGCGACTCAATCCGCTCCTGCGGCGATCGCCGAAGGCGCAAAGCTCGCCTTTATCGGTCGGCTGACCCGCGAGAAGGGAGCGGACATCGTCGCACAGGCTGCCGCGCTCGCAGGAATGCCGGTGATGTTCATCGGTGAGGGGCCCGCCGAGGCGGCGATCCGGAAGGCGAATCCGAGTGCCCAGATGCTGGGCTGGCGAAACCGGGCTGAGATCGAGCGACTGCTTCGCGGGGAGGTGAGGGCGGTCGTTGCGCCGTCCCGCTGGTACGAGACCGGTCCGCTGACCGTGTATGAGGCGCTTGCCGCGGGTGTGCCGGCCGTGGTCTCCGACCGGGCGGGAGCGGCCGAGAAGGTGATCTCGGGCGAGACGGGCTTCGTCGTCGAGCCCCAGGTCCATGCGCTCGCATCGGCCTTCAGGCGACTCAGCGATACGGATCTCGCCCGTCGCATGGGAAGTACCGCCCATCGGCGCTACTGGGCCGCGCCGCTGAGCCCGGAACGCCACGCCTCAGCCCTGATCGCTCTGTACGAGGCGCTGCTCGGTCGTGGGAGCAAGGCTGTCTAGGCCTTGTGGTGCCCCTTCGGGCGCCTATACCGCTTCCGCTACACGCGAATCGAGTTCCCCGATGAGATGCGCCGCGCTTGCCCTCGTACCCCTCCTTGCGCTCTCGATCCCGGCGGGCGGGCAGACCCGCGCCGCGCCCGAGAGCCGGGCCCAGGTACAGCTTTCATTCTCTCCGGTCGTGAAAACGGCCGCTCCGGCCGTCGTCAACGTCTACGGCGCACGCGTGGAGCGCACCAGGCGGAGCGCCGGGATGGACGACTTCTTCCGCCGGTTCTTCGGAGACGTTCCCTCGATGCCGCGGGACCGCGTCCAGCGCTCGCTCGGATCGGGTGTAATCCTCGATGCTTCGGGACTCGTGGTCACGAACCATCACGTCGTCGCCGAGATGACCGAGGTGAAAGTCGCGCTGTCGGATAACCGGGAGATCGAGGCGGAGATCGTGCTGCGCGATCCCCGGACCGACCTTGCCGTCCTCAAGCTGAAGCCGACGCAAGGCCTGAAGGCGCTCGAACTCGGCGACGATGACGCCCTGGAGGTCGGCGACCTCGTCCTGGCGATCGGCAACCCGTTCGGGGTCGGGCGCACCGTGACCCAGGGGATCGTGTCCGGCCTCGCGCGGACCAACGTCGGCGTGTCCGATTACGGCTACTTCATCCAGACCGACGCGGCCATCAATCCGGGTAATTCGGGTGGCGCCCTCGTGGACATGCACGGCCGACTTGTGGGCATCAATTCGGCTATCTTCTCGAACTCGGGCGGGAGCGTCGGGATCGGCTTCGCCATCCCTGCCGCCATGGTGAAGGTCGTGCTCGACTCCGCCCGGGCCGGCGCCAATACCGTCCGGCGCCCCTATCTGGGCGCCTCCCTGCAGGCCGTGAACCAGGAACTCGCCGACGGGCTCGGCCTCGATCGTCCGACCGGCGCACTCGTCAGCTCGGTGCGCGACAGGGGCCCGGCGGATGCGGCGGGCCTGAAGCGCGGGGACGTCGTCCTGGAGGTCGATGGGCGTCCGGTCGAGGACCCGGACGCGTTTGGCTGGCGCTTCGCCCTCAAAGGCACATCGGGCGAGGTACCGGTCACGGTCAACCGGGGCGGGACGCGGCGGGTGCTCACGGTCAAACTTCAACTCGCCCCAGAAATCCCGGCGCGCGACCAGATCGTGATGAAGGGGCGTTCGCCTTTCGCCGGAGCCGTGATCGTGAACGCCTCCCCTGCGGTTGCCGAAGAGATGCAACTGGAGGCGCATGAGGGGGTGGTCGTCTCGGACGTGCAGGAGGGAAGCCTCGCGGCACGTGTCGGCCTGCAGAAGGGCGACGTGCTCCTGGCCCTGAACGGGGAGAAGATCGGCTCGACCCGCGAACTCGATCGGATGGCGCGGGCTGGAGCCCAGCTGTGGCGCATCACGATCAGCCGGGGCGGCCAGGTCATGACGACGGTCCTGGGCGGCTAGGCCCAGCGTCTGCCCCCTAGACTTTCGAGGGCTGTGCTTGCCGCCTGTTCAGGCACGCAAACTGCGCTAAGTTGCCTCCCAAGATCAGGAGCGCTGCGCCTCGTAAGCGGCGTCCGTCTGGGAGGTATCATGAAGCGCGCCTGGGCCGCTCTCGCGGCCGTGCTGACACTCGCATCCCCCGCCGCCGCGCAGGACGCGTTCCCCCAGCGGCAGATCACGATGGTCGTACCCTTCGCGGCCGGCGGCACGACCGATGTGATCGGCCGGATCATGGCGGACGACATGTCGAGGACGCTCGGCCAGCAGATCCTGGTCGAGAACGTCACCGGTGCAGGCGGAACCGTGGGCGTCGGCAGGGTCATGAAGGCCGCACCTGACGGCTACACGCTGCTGATGGGTAATCTCGGCACCCAGGCGGCCAGCGTAGGGCTCTATCCGAAGCTCGCCTATGACCCGAGGACGGATTTCGAGCCGATCATGAATGCGGCGGCAACGCCGATGCTCGTGGTCGCCAAGAAGGACCTGCCCGTCAAGGATTTCAGGGAGTTCGTAGCGCTCCTGAAGGCAAAAGGCGAGACGCTGAACTATGGGACGGGCGGCGTCGGCGCGACCTCGCACCTGACGTGCCTCTTCCTGGATTCGTTGGTCGGCGCGAAGCCCCAGCACGTGCCTTTCAGGGGCTCCGGCCCCGCGCTGAACGCGCTGCTTGCGGGACAGATCGACTATGTGTGCGACCAGACCGTGGCGGTGGTGCCCCAGATCCAGGCCGGCTCCGTGAAAGGATTGGTCGTCGCCGTGCCGAACCGGCTCGGCGTGGTGCCGGACGTGCCGACCTCCGCCGAGCAGGGCTTGGCCGAGTTCCAGGCGACGGGTTGGAACGCCCTCTTCGCGCCGAAGGGTACGCCGGCTCCGATCCTGGAGAAGCTGAACGCAGCCGCCCGCGCGGCGCTCGCGAACGAGACTACGAGAAAGCGCCTGCTGGAACTCGGCGCGGAACTCCCCGACGCGGCAGGCCAGACCCGTGAAGCCCTGGGCCAGCTGGTTGCGAGCGAGATCGACAAGTGGGTGCCCGTCATCAAGAAGGCCGGTGTCACCGGAAACTGAGGCCCGCCAACGCCCTCGCTCTGCATCGGAACGGAACAGGAATGCGCACGCATAGGATCGCTGCCATCGGCGGTGACGGAATCGGTCCCGAGGTGATCGAGGCTGGGCTGGAAGCGCTTCGCGCCTGCGCGGAGCGCGACGGCGGCTTCGAACTGCAGGTCGAGCATTTCGACTGGGGCTCCGACTATTACCGCCGGAACGGCGTCATGATGCCGGAGGGCGGCGCCGACCTGCTTCGCAGCTTCGACGCCATCTATTTCGGTGCGGTGGGCGCGCCGGACATCCCGGATCACCTCACGCTCTGGGGCTTGCGCCTCGCGATCTGCCAGCCGCTCGATCAATATGCCAACGTTCGTCCAACCCGGATCCTCCCCGGGATCACCAGCCCGCTCAGGAACGTCTCCGGACCGGAGCTCGACTGGGTGATCGTCCGCGAGAACTCCGAAGGGGAATATGCGGGCGTGGGCGGCCGCGTGCATCGCGGGCTGCCCGAGGAGGTCGCGACGGACGTCTCGATGTTCACGCGTGCGGGCGTGCTCCGCATCATGCGCTACGCCTTCGCCCTCGCGCAGTCACGCCCGCGCAAGCTCCTGACGGTGGTCACGAAATCCAACGCACAGCGGCATGCGATGGTGATGTGGGACGAGATCGCGGCGGAGGTCGCGGCCGAGTTCCCGGACGTGACCTGGGACAAGATGCTGGTCGACGCGATGACCATGCGGATGACGCTGCGGCCGCAAACGCTCGATACGATCGTTGCCACGAACCTTCATGCCGACATCCTGTCGGATCTCGCAGCGGCTCTCGCCGGTTCGCTCGGCATCGCCCCGACGGCGAACCTCAATCCCGAGCGGAAGACGCCATCGATGTTCGAGCCGATCCACGGATCCGCCTTCGACATCACGGGGAAGGGAATCGCCAATCCGGTCGGCGCCTTCTGGACCGCCTCGATGATGCTGGACCATCTCGGCGAGAGGGCAGCCTCTGAACGCCTCATGCGGGCAGTCGAGCGGGTGACCGCGGAGCCAGACCTGCATACGCCGGACCTCGGCGGCCCTGCGACGACCCGGCAGGTCACGGACGCTGTCTGCGAGGCTCTGCGCGGCGCGAACGAGTGAGCGCAGTCGGCGCGGGGCAAAAAAAGGGCCGCATCGCTGTCGATGCGGCCCCTTGATTGGCTCAGGTGCCCCGCTCGCAAGCGGTGCCGCCGGTATCAGTCGACTACGTCGATCGTCGCGACTTCGCGGCCCTTCTGGCCCTGGGTCACGCCGATCTGCACGCGCTGGCCTTCCTGAAGGTCGGCGAGGCGGGCGCGCTCGAGCGCGGAACGGTGAACGAACACGTCGCGGCCGCCATCATCCGGCGCGATGAAGCCGAAGCCCTTGGCGGGGTTGTACCACTTCACGACGCCGGTCATGTCCTCGACCGGACCCGTCTCGCGAGGGGCGCTCGGGAAGGACCGACGCGGAGCGCCGCCGAAGCGATCACCACCGCCGCCGTAGCCGCCGCCACCACCACCACCACCGCCGAAGCGATCGCCGCCGCCGCCGTAGCCGCCACCACCACCGCCGCCGAAGCGGTCGCCACCGCCGAAGCCGCCGGAGCGCCGGGCCTGGCGCGGCTCAGCCGTCGACGTATCGACGCTGACCACCTCGGTGACTTGCGGGCCGCGTTGGCCGGCAGCAACCTTCACGACCAGCTTCGTGCCGGGATCCAGCTCGCTATGGCCGGTCGCTTCGACCGCGCGGATGTGGAGGAAGGCGTCGCCCGACCCGTCGGAAAGCTCAGCGAAGCCAAAGCCTTTCTCGGGGTTGAACCACTTTACGGTCGCCTCCTGCTCCGGACCGGAAGGGGCCATAGCAGGACGCCCGCCGCCCATGGGAGCGCGCGGCGGGGGGGAATCATAGGGGCTCGGACCACGGTCGGAACCAAAATCGTCACCGAAACCGCGCCGCCGCTGGTCCCGGAAATCTCGTCCTCTGCTCATCTCGTAAACTCGTGCGAAGGCCTGCTCGGCTGGTTGACGCTGACCGGATTGTCCCTGACCGCTTGGCGGCTGTGGGTACGAAAGTCCTTTTTGACTGCGGCTCCGGGTCGAAAGCGCCTGATCGGATCGGTGTAAAGCGTCAAAGGCGAGACACGTCGTTGGATCGGCGGCGACGTCCCATCATCGCGAGACGCGGGAAAGAGGTCAAGAGTTCCGATGGGGGATGGTGGCTCATTTTCGTGCAACTTCCGGATTAGTCTGCCGAGATTCACTCAAGACCACGCGCAACCGGTGGTTCCAGGCACCGCTAATCTGGTGTTGAAGGGGGCAGACGATCCCCCGTCCGAGGGCGCCGATCCGGAGCGCAGGAGGCCGGAGGTTAGGTCGGGAGAGCCCTTCCCTGCGGGGCTGCGCCTCGCCGGACGATGCTCTCGCCCCGGCAAGGGGAAGGATCTACTTTGCCGGGGAGTACGCGAGCCCGCTCAAGCCGTGCGCGGCTGAAAACTCGAGGCGTGTACAGGGGCCGGCGGCAGGTGCGTGGATCTCGCGGCGGAGGCCGCCATCCAGCGCCAGCGTCCGGCCTCAAGCCCCCAGACCATGCCGAGCATGATGTACACATGCCGCCAGTGATCGATGTCGATCTGGAATGCCTGGAGGAAGAACATCAAGAGCGCCGGAAATACGATCTGTGCTTGCCTCTGATAGGGAGACGGCGTGAAGCACAGTCTGAAGCCGACGAAGGTGGTGAGCAGCACCAGGCCGATGAAGCCGAGTCCACCCGTCCAGCCTCCATTGGCGAAACCGCCGATGTAAGAATTGTGCGGTTCCAGACCAAAGACGAGGCGGAATCGCAGCGGGCCAAAGCCCTCCGGTCGCTCGATCAGCATCGGGATGGAGCGGAGCTGGTTTCCGAACCGTCCCGTGACGCCCTCGTCATAGCTCTGCGTGAGCTGCGCGCGATCGGCGAACCGCTCTCCCACGTCTCCCACGGAGAGCAGGCCGGCGAGGAGGAGTGTCACCGCCACAACGCCCAGCATGGCGAAGGCCACGATCCGGCGCCTCACCCGACTTTGGCTCGTGACGAAGGTCATCGCGGTCATCACGGCGATGCCGAGGAGCAGAGCGCCCCAGGAGCCTCTCGAGAAGGAGAGGAAGATGCAGGTCACGAGGATGAGCAGCAGGGCCGTTGACAGGACCGGGCGCCGGCTCTCTCCGGTCAGGAGCCCCCGCAGGAGGAGGAGCACGCCAAGAACAAGGAAGGAGCCGAGCACGTTCGGATCCTCGAAGACGCCGGCCGCCCTCCCATCCATCACGAAGAGTACGCCAGTATCCTTGAAGTAGGAGAGGATGCCGGCCAGTGCGGCGAAAACGCAGCTCGCCAGGTAGGCCTTGAGCGTGAGCTCCACTCTCCGCCCGGTTTCGTGGGCGAAGAACATTACGAAGAAGATGGCCGTGACCATCAGATAGAGGGACTGCAGCGTCCACGTCGTCGGCAGCGGCTCGGCGAAATAGGGCACCAGCGCCAGCACGAGCGAGACCTTGTAGACCAGGAGGAGGGCTACGAAGGGAACGGACGAGCGATGGAGGCGCACGCCCAGGACCAGCCACACCACGATCGCCGGTATCGCCGCGAAGTCGTAGGGCGAAGGCCGCAGGAAGGTGAAACACGTGAAGAAGATGAACAGAGCGAATAGCAGGTAGCCTGCTGTCTCCAGGACCTTCCGCGCCGGAAGGGTCCTGAGCCGGCTGACCTCCGGGGCCGTGGTGGGATCCCGCCCGCTCATCAGTAGGCGTTTTCAGTCTTCAGCAGGGAAAACGGCGTCGCGAGAAGAATGTAGAGGTCGAAGAAGACCGACCAGTTCTCGATGTAGTAGAGGTCGTGCTCGACGCGGCGCTGAATCTTTTCCGAGGTGTCCGTTTCCCCGCGCCAGCCGTTGATCTGCGCCCAGCCCGTGATCCCGGGCTTCACCCGATGCCGAGCGAAGTAGCCGTCGACCACCTGGTCGTAGAGCCGGTCCTGGGCGTTCGCCTTCACGGCATGGGGCCTCGGGCCGACCAGCGACATGTCTCCCTTGAACACGACGTTCAGGAGCTGGGGCAGCTCGTCGATCGACGTCTTGCGGAGGATGCGGCCGACGCGGGTCACGCGCGGATCATCCTTCGTGACCAGGCGCGAGGCCGTCGCGTCGGTCTTGTCGGTGTACATCGTCCGGAACTTCAGGACCTCGATCAACTCGTTGTTGAAGCCGTAGCGCTTCTGCCGAAAGAGGATCGGTCCGCGGGAATCGAGCCGCACTGCGAGCGCGGCCGCAAGCAGGAGAGGCAGCGCAAACACCAAGAGGATGCTCCCGACGACCTTGTCGAAGATCCATTTGACGACGAGGTCCCAGTCCGCGATCGGCCGGTCGAACACGTCGAGGACCGGCACCGAGCCGATATAGGAGTAGCTTCTGGGCCGGAGGCGCAGCTTGCTCGCGTGAGCCGACAGCCGGATGTCGATGGGCAGCACCCAGAGCTTGCCGAGCATCTGCAGGAGTCGGTTCTCGGCCGAGATCGGCAGGGTGAAGATCACGAGGTCGAGCGGTGTCTTGCGCGCGTATTCGACGAGGTCCGCGACGGTGCCGAGCTTCTCATACCCGCCCACGACGGGAGGCGAGCGCGAATCGTCCCGGTCATCGAACACGCCGACGATGCGGATCCCCGTCTCAGGCTGTGCCTGGAGCGCCCGGATGATCTCGTTCGCCGGGTCTCCGCCGCCCACAATCGCCGTGCGCCGCTCGAAGCGGCCCGCGGCCGCCATGCGCCGGACCGCGACGGACAGGCAGATGCGCTCCAGGACGAGGGCCGCGAAGCCGGCGAGGTACCAGGAGCCGAGCCACACGCGGGAGAGCGACTGTCCGGCCTTGAGGAAGAACACGAAGGCGATGGCGCACAGGAAGACGAACGACCATGCCCCAAGGAGCTTCAACCCTGTCGGCACGAGAGAGCGCAGGGCCGTGACCGTGTAGGCTCCGACTGCCTGGAAGGCGAAGGCGGAGAGAGCCGTGATCGCACCGAGGGCGACGACGTAGCTCAGGCTGAGCGAGACGTGCCCACGCAGGTAGACGAGGTAGACCAGGATGCCGCTCGCCGCTACCAGCAGGAGCTCGACAGCCCGGACGAGGCCGGCCAGGACCACTGGCGAGATCCGCCCTGCGGGAGCGAAGCCCCGGGGCGCGTCGTCGGCGGCGGCCTGCTGATCTTCGGGACCGGCTGCATCCGCTGCTCGCGCAGCGTTGATCAGATCACGAACATGCAGTCCCATGCGCTCACGTCCCTGCCGAGCCCTCCATGGCCCGTGGCGATCCGGGACAGTTTACGGCGCGAGCCTTTCGGAAGGCTCAACACGATCGAGCACAAGCGACGGTGCCGCCTTGATCCCGCGGCTGTCCCGCGCCTCGCGATAGCCCTGGAGGACGCCTTCGACCATTCGGTCGATCCGGAACCCCACTCTTACGTAGTCGGCAAGAGCGCTCGCCTTAGCACGGCGGACCTCCTCAGGTTCGCCGAGGGAGGACAGGATCTTGGAGGCCAGCACCTTCGGATCGCCGGCGGGGATGAGTTCGTCGGAATGGGGTCCGAAGATCTCGCCGATCCCGCCGACACTGGTGCAGACGAGCGGCTGCGCGGCGGCGGCGGCTTCCAGGACGACGTAGGGTAGCGATTCGGCCTTGGATGGCACCACCATCACGCGACCCCGCGACAATGCCCCCCGGATCTTCTGCGGCGGCACGAAGGCGATCGAGTCCCAGACCCCGGCCTCCTGCGCGCGGGCCTTCAGTTCGCCTTCGCTCGGGCCTGAACCCACTGCCAGCAGTGTCAATCGCAGGCTGTGGTCGCGGCGGATCAGTGCGAGCGCATCGATGAGCGTATCGACGCCTTTGGCGACCCGAAACTCGCCGATGTAGACGAGATCGAAGGGATCCGGCTGCTGCTGGATGGGTTCGAATTCCGATTCCGCAATGCCGTTGTGGATGACACGGACGAGCTTGTCCGTCGCCCCCACGAAAGCTTCGAACCGGCGCTTCACATAGGCGCTCTCGAACAGAAAGACGTCCGTCCGCCGCGCGAAGAATGCCTCCGCGCCCATGTAGATCCGATGTGAAAGCGTGCCGGGATTGTAGTTGAAGCTGCCCCCATGCGGCGTGTAGGCCCGCACCGTCTTGCCATCGAGGGCCGGCCAGGTGACGAGCCGCGCATAGGCGCCGCCCTTCGACCCATGTCCATGCAGGACATCCGGCTGCAACTCGCGATACAGGGCCGTCAGGCGAAGAACCGCGTAGGTGTCGAGCACGTGCGGGAGGCGGCGCATGGGAATCCGCGTGATCCCGAGCGACAACCCCGGACGCAGTTCATCCAGCGCCTGTTCGGCCCGCGCTCCGCCGGTGCTTGCGTCGCAGAAGATGCCGACGTCGTGACCTCGCTCGATCTGTCCTTTGGCGACGTCGACGACGTGCCGGAACAGGCCGCCGACGGGCGCCCTAAAGACGTGGAGGATGCGGAGCTTCGTCACGTCGGGGCTCCTGTCGGCGCCGCTCAGAACCATCGCTCCTTGATCACGATCGTGTCGCCGGGGCGAACCGTGTAGGTGATCGGAACCTCGGCCGTCTGGATGCCGCGGCTCGTCCGGCGCGTGACTTCGGCGTAGCTGCGCTGCGCGCGCGGCGTGAACCCGCCGGCGATCGCGACGGCAGTCTGGACCGTCATGCCGTTCACGAACGGAAACTGGCCCGACGTCGTCACCTCGCCGAGGATGAAGAATGGCCGGTAGGTATCGACCTCGACCGTCACCTTCGGCTCGCGGATGTAGCCGCCCTTGAGGCGTCCCTCGATCGCCGCGCTCGCGGCGGCGGTCGTCATCCCGCTGACCGAGACCGAGCCGATGAGCGGCATCGTGATCCGGCCGGAGGCATCGACCTGATAGATGTTGGACAAGGAATCCTGCCCGAAGACGATGATGCGGAGCTTGTCTCCGGTGGACAGCGTGTAGCTTCCCCCGCCGGGCGGCCTCGCCGCGACGATCGAGCCGGTTGCCTGCGGCTGCACGCAGGCCGCCAGTGGCAACGCGGATGCGAGGACGAGGAGAGCTCTACGCCTGTTCATACTACGCCTGGACGAAGTCGATACCCACTGTCGTCCTAGCGTTCCCATGGTTAACAGAGCGTTCCAGGCGACAATCTGCTGCTCTGCAAGCAAATCTGATGCTTCGGCTTCGGCACTACACGGGTTTAACTCGGTTTCAACCTTAACGGGGTTTGATGCTCCCGCCTCTCGGCATGTGTTGCGTAGCCCGGAATAGAATCGATGGCACAGCCTTACGTCGCTCCTTTCGCTGCGCCCGTGGCGAGCGGTGAGGCGACCGTCGCAGACCTTCTGCGTTCGATGCGGACGCATTGGCGCTACATCGCGATTCCGACGCTGCTGGTATTCGTTGCGGCTACGATTTTCGTCAGCGTCGTATCCCCGCGCTACACGGGAGAGGCCAAGCTCCTCCTTCAAACGGCTGACAGCTACTACACGCGGCCGGGTCAGGATCGAGGGGATGCAAGCCAACTGATCGACGAGCAGGCGGTCGCGAGCCAGGTTCAGGTCGTCATGTCGCGCGACATCGCGCGGGAGGCGATCCGGCGCCTCCAACTTGTGGGAAATCCCGATTTCGATCCCGGCGTACGGGATGTGGGGCTCCTGCGGCGCGTCATGATGATGCTCGGCCTGGCAAGGGACCAGAACCCCCGGGCGCCGGAAGATCGCGTGCTCGACAAGTATTACGACGCCCTTCTCGTCTATCCGGTCGGGAAGTCCCGCATCGTCTCGATCGAGTTTCGGGCGAAGGATCCTGATCTTGCGGCCCGGGCGGCGAACACGATCGCGGAGATCTACCTGTCTCAGCAGGAGGACGCGAAGAAGGACCTTGCCCGTTCCGCCTCGACCTGGCTGGGCCAGAACATCGAGACGCTGCGCACCCGCGTTGCCGATGCGGAAGCTCGGGTTGAAGCATTTCGCGCCAGGACCGGGCTGCTGACCGGCAGCGGGACGAATACGCTCTCCGCCCAGCAGCTTTCCGAGCTTTCCGCACAGCTTGCTCAGGCGCGCACCGCGCAGAGCGACAGCCAGGCGAAGGCGCAACTCATCCGCGAGATGATCCGCGAGGGGCGCGCCTTCGAGATCCCGGATGTGGCCAACAACGAACTGATCCGGCGCCTGATCGAGCAGCGCATCAACCTCCGCGCCCAACTCGCCCTCGAGTTGCGCACGCTCATGCCGCAGCATCCGCGTATCAAGGAGCTGAACGCGCAGCTGCAGGACCTCGAATCCCAAATCCGTGGTGCCGCCGAGCGGACCGCGCGCACGCTGGAGAACGATGCGCGCATCGCCGGAAGCAGGGTTCAGGCCCTCCAGGCCGCCATCGACGAGCAGAAGAAGGTCGTCGTCCAGGCGAACGAGAGCGAGGTCCAGCTCCGGGCGCTCGAGCGCGAGGCCCGCACGCACCGCGAGCAGCTCGAGTCCTACCTGACGCGCTACCGGGAGGCGACCGCGCGCGACGCCGAGAACGCCGCTCCGCCGGACGCGCGGATCGTGTCACGGGCAGTGGTGCCCCAGGTTCCGTCCTTCCCGAAGAAGCTGCCGATCATCGCGATCACGACCTTCGCGACGCTGATGCTGTCCGCGGGCGCGATCGTCGCGCGGGAGCTTCTCGGCTCGGGCCAGCCGCGCCCGGTCCTTCCCGCGGCTTCGCCGGTCGGCGCCGTCGTAGCCGCCCCTCCTGCAAGGCCGTACGATCACGCCCCCTCGCCGAACCTCGCTGATCGTGCGCAGCCCGGCCGGCTTCACACCAGCCCTGAAGTGGCCTCGCCGGAACGGGACGCCCGCTACGACTTTGCCAACCTAATCGATCGGCTCGAACAGACGGATGTCGACGACCGTGCGAGGCGGATCCTTGTCGCGGGCGTGGACCGAAGCCCCGAGGCGGTCGATGTCGGGCGGAGTCTTGCGCTCACGCTCGCCGCGACGGGCCGTGCGATTCTCGTGGAGATCGACCCGGACGAGCGGACCTCGGTCGAGAAGGGGTTCACGGACCTGGTTGCCGGCGAGACCTCCTTCACGGATGTCATCGTGCGCGAGCGCGGCTCCAGCCTGCACCGGATCGCGATGGGAACGCTGAAATACGATGCGCTCGCAGCGGAGCCGGAAGCATTGGACGTCACGCTCTCGGCCCTTGAGAAGACCTATGAATGGGTCATCTGCGTGTTCCGGGTCAACGTCCGCACCGACCTCCTGAGGATATTCGCCCCGCGGGCGGATGCCGTGGTCATCGCGTCGAACCTGGAGCCCGCCAGCCACGATCTCGTGCGCACCTACGAGGAGATCCGCGGGGCGGGAGCGAAGGACGTGATGGTCGCGCGCGAGCAGGCGACCCCGGTCGGGGAGGCGGCCTAGCGTCTCGCTAGGCCGGCTTCAGCCGGCGCAAACGGCTCACAAGCCGCATCGCGGCCGGGCTCTGCTTGATGCGCCGCTTCAGCCCCGCGAGCCCGCGAAGGCCGAGTGCATAGACCCGGCCACGGGAGCTGACCGGCAGGAAGACATCCACGAGCTCGACGGTGTCGTTGCAGAAGGTCGACTTGTACCTCGCCTCGCCTACGCCGAGATCGAAGTAACGACGCCCGCGCAGGCATTGCTCCCGGACGACGCGGGAGACCAGGATGTCGCCCGGGCTGAACTTCGTTGCCTCCCGACAGGCTTCGAACGAGATGAACATGCCGGATAGGCGAGATGCGTCTGCGGCCCCGCCGAGTACGGCGGCAACGCGCTCGCCGACCGTCAGGCCATAGAGCTCGATTGCCGGCCGACCCTCCGAGAGGCCTTCCAGTGAGGCCGTGCGAATGAAGCTGCGGATCGCCGGATCGCGAAACGGGTCCGGGATGCCGAGGTCGCGGAAGCGCTCCTCCTTCTGACGGAAGAATGCGTCCAGCAGACGTTCTGCGCTCTGCTCGTCGAGTGCCTGGGCGAATGCGACCTCGCCCAGCTTCGCGAGTCCCCGTTCCTTGTTGCGCAGCCGCTTGCGCGCCTCGTTCGACATCGAGCGTCGGGCCGTCGCGTCCGGGTCGGGCTCGAGCAGGACCTCGTATCCGTTGCTCGGGCTGGCAGTCCCGAGTGCGGCGAGCGGGTTGGGCTTGGCATCCCAGTCCCGCGGGACATACGGGATCGCGATCACGTCGACTCCCGCCCGACGGGAGAGCTCGCGCAGGATCCCCAGGACGCCCCCAGGCGGGATGGAGAGATCCCATCCGGCCTTGCCGATCATCAGGTTGAAATTGGCATGCTTGCCGCCAAGGGCCGTGGCGATGCGGATTCCGGCGCGACGCTCGACAAGGAAGGGAAACAGGACGACCGGAGTACCGGCCCCGTCCCGTGCGACGGCAATCCGGATATCGGCCCCGGGCATCACCTTCTCGACGAAAGCCTTCACCCAGTCGAAGCGCTGATAGGGAGAAGCCGTCCCTTCCGCCTCGAGCTCTCGCCAGGTCGTCTCGGCAGCTCCGAGGCCAGTGAGGAGTTCGAGGCGAAGCTGCGCTGCGCGGCCTTCGGCTGCCATGCCGAGGGGGGAGGGGGCCGCAGCTGCACTCGACATCTCGTGCCCTCGACCCTTCTGGACTGCCCGGTCACCATTCTCCCAGGCCTGCAGGAAGGCGGACGGTAACGGAGCTTTGTTAAGTGCGGGCTAAGCGGGTCCGGCAGGTTTTTGAGGGAGGGTGCCGGCGATGGGCGGCGGCCTGAAGCATCGGGTGATCGATGCCGGATTTCGGGCCATCGCGGCGACGCGGGCGGACCGCTGGCTGGGGCCGCTCGCCCGCGGACGCGGCCTGATCCTCACGCTCCATCATGTTCGGCCGGCTTCCGCCGATCCCTTCCAGCCGAACGCGCTGCTCTCGATCACGCCGGAGCATCTCGACCTGTCGCTGCGGCTCGTGCGGGAGATGGGGTTCGAGCTTGCCTCCCTCGATGAAGTGCCCGAGCGGCTTGCCTCGCCTTCCGAAGGCCGTCCGTTCTGCGTCCTCACCTTCGACGACGGCTACCGGGACAACCGCGATTTCGCCCTGCCGATCTTGCGCCGCCATGACGCGCCCTGGACGCTCTTCGTCACAGGCGAGTACGCATCGGGCCGCGGTCGCCTCTGGTGGCTCGAGCTCGAGGAAGTGATCCGGCGGACCGACAGATTGGTCCTCGAGGGCGAGGAGCTATCGGCCGGCACAACTGAGGAGAAGCAGTCGGCCTTCGCCCGGGCCTATTCGAGCCTGCGCGCCGGACCGGAGGTGGTCCTTCGCGATACGATCGCGCGCTGGTGCGAGGCCGCCGGGATCGCGCCGGAGGAACTGGTCCGTCGCAACTGCATGAGCTGGAGCGAGCTTGCCGACCTATCGCGCCAACCGGATGTGACCATCGGGGCGCACACGCTGACCCACCCGATGCTCGCGAAGCACCCGGAGGGTGTCGCCAAACACGAGATCGAAGCCAGTCAGGCGATGATCGCCGAGCGGCTCGGCACCGCGCCGCGGCATCTCTCATATCCGGTCGGCGACCCGACTTCCGCCGGCCCCCGTGAATTCCGCCTGGCAGCCGAGGCCGGCTATCAGACTGCGGTGACCACACGTCCGGGGCACCTGTTCCCCGAGCACGCCCATCATCTGATGGCCCTGCCGCGCGTGTCGCTGAACGGCCTCTACCAGAGCGAGGCTGCGCTCCGGGCTCTCCTGTCGGGGGTGCCGTTTCTTCTGTGGAACCGCGGCCGCCACCTGAATGTCGGCTGAAACCTAGCTCTGCCGGCCTCCTTCCATCCAGCGGATCAGGGGCATGAGCGGGAGGATCCAGATGGTGCCCAGGACGCAGTAGGCGAGCGTCTGGACGAGCTTCGGCGCGTTCACGATCCGGCTGTCGGCGATCGCGATCGCCGCCAGGGCATAGACGCAAACGAAGACGAGGATCAGGGCCGTGCCGATCAGTGTGCGGAGGCGTCGGGGCATCGTCGTGTCGTCCGGTTCGGTTCAGGTGCGGCGCCGGCGTTCGTTGCCGGGCTGGTTGGCGGGTTCTATGTGTCCACCCGACGCCGCCTGCAAGGCGGCATGAAGGCGAGGAATGGCGGTGGAGAGCGCTCTGACGGTCGGCGCGAGTCGATCTGGCGCGAATGCGAACCGGGCGGTGCGGATCTGGCTCTATGCGCTCGCGGTCCTCGTCCTGCTCATGGTCGGCATCGGTGGCGCGACACGCCTGACCGGCTCCGGCCTGTCGATCACGGAGTGGAAGCCGGTCACGGGCGCCGTGCCGCCCCTTTCGGACACCGCCTGGCAGGCCGAGTTCGAGAAATACCGCGCCTCCTCGCAGTACCAGAATCTGAACCGCGGCATGGAGATGCCCGAGTTCAAGACGATCTATTGGTGGGAGTGGAGCCACCGCCAGTTGGGGCGCCTGATCGGCGTCGTGTTCTTCCTGCCGCTGCTCGTCTTCTGGTGGCGGGGCGCGCTGAACCGTCGCATCGCCCTGGCGCTGCTCGGAATCGGGATTCTCGGAGGCCTTCAGGCGACCGTCGGCTGGATCATGGTGGCGTCCGGTCTGCAGGCGGGCATGGTGGCCGTCGCGCCGATCAAGCTGATGCTGCACCTCCTCCTTGCGAGCCTCATCCTGGTCCTGCTGGTCTGGGTCGCCGCCGGGCTGCGCGCGCCACGGGCGGACCGCGGCGAAGCGCGTGCGCCTGGCGCCGCGGTGGTGTTTCTGGGGCTCGTTCTGTTCCAGATCGCGCTCGGAGGCCTCGTTGCGGGTTCCAAGGCGGGGCTCACCTACAACACCTGGCCTCTCATGGACGGGCAACTGATCCCTGCGGGCGAGGCGCTGCTGAAGGGCAAGCCCACCTGGGAGAACTTCGTCGACAATCCGCTGACGGTTCAGTTCCAGCACCGGATGGTCGCGTACCTCGTCGTCCTGTTCGCCCTGTGGCACGCCTGGAGCCTCAGGAAGGCGGCCCCGGGGAGCTCGGCGGCGCGGAGCGCCACGGGGCTTGCCGCGATGTCCATTGCCCAGATGGTGCTTGGAATCGTGACCCTCTTGCTCGTCGTGCCGTTATGGGCCGGGCTCGCCCATCAGCTCTTCGCGATGGCCATCCTGGTCATGGCGACGGTGCATGCACGGCTGTCGCTTCCCGCGTTGGCTGCGCGCCCCGTGACTGGGCCAGCTTCTGTCCCAGCCGGTGCGCTGCGGTGATCAGCGCCACGTGAGAGAAGGCTTGCGGAAAGTTCCCGAGCTGGTGGCCTGAGCGGGGGTCGTATTCCTCCGCGAGGAGGCCGAGGTCGTTGCGGATCGACAGCAGGCGCTCGAACAGCCCGCGGGCGTCGTCCGTTCGCCCAAGTCGCAGATAGGCATTCACGAGCCAGAACGAGCAGGCCAGGAAGGCGCCCTCGTCGCCCGGGAGCCCGTCGACGGTCGCCTCCGGCCGGTAGCGCAGCACGAAGCCGTCGACCAGCAGTTCGCGCTCCACCGCCTCGATCGTGCCGCAGATGCGCGGATCATCGTCCGGCAGGAACTCGAGGAAGGGAAGCAGAAGCAGGCTCGCATCGGTGTTTCGCGAGCCGTAGGACTGCACGAAGCTGCCGAGCTCCGCGTTGTAGCCGTGGCGGCAGACATCCGCGTGGATCTCGTCCCGGATCGCTCGCCAATGCTCGAGCGGCGCCTCGTCCAGGCCGAACTCCTCGGCATCCCGAATGCAGCGGTCGAAGGCGACCCAGGCCATGACCTTGGAGAAGGTGAAGTGGCGGGAGGGCCCGCGCACCTCCCAGATCCCCTCGTCCGGCTGCCGCCAGAGCGCTTCCAGCCGCGTCAGCATCGCACGCTGGAGAGCCCAGGCCTCCTTGCTCTCATGGAGGCCGCCTCGCCGGGCGCCGTGCAGCAAGGCCATCACCTCGCCGAAGACGTCCAGCTGGTGCTGGCTTGCGGCCGCGTTGCCGACGCGAACCGGCCGCGCCCCGCCAAAGCCCGGAAGCCAATCCGCCTCCCATTCGAGCAGGCGGCGCTCGCCGGCTACCCCGAACATGATCTGCATCTGGTCGATGTTGCCGGCCATCGCCCGGATCAGCCAGTCGCGCCAGGATTCCGCCTCGTCGAAGTAGCCGCCGTGCATGAACGCGTAGAGCGTCATGGCGGAATCGCGCAGCCAGCAATACCGGTAGTCCCAGTTGCGCGGGCCCTGCGGCCATTCCGGAAGGGAGGTCGTCGGCGCGGCCACGATGCCGCCGGTTGGCGCGTAGGTAAGCGCCTTCAGCGTTACGAGGGACCGGACGATCGCATCGCGCCAATGCGGCTCGAGCGTCATGCCGCCATTGAGCGCATGAGGATTGTAGCGGCCGGCCCAATCCGACCAGAAGCTGTCCGTCTCCTCGAGCGCCAGGAAGGCGTCGATCGCCTCGGGGATCGGCAGGTGCGAGAGGCCGTAGGTGAGCACGAAGGGGAGGCATTCCCCGGCCGCGACGGTGAAGTTCGAGACGGTGCTCATCCCCTCGCCATGCAGCTCGGCGGGAGTCCGGAGCGCGACCATGTCCGGCCCGGCAATGGCGCGGAGGGTCCCATCCTCCATTCGCGTGACCCACGGTACGGTCTGCCCGTAGCCGAACCGCAGTGTGAGCTCCATCCGAAGCCGAACGGCGCCGCTCTCCCCCCGGACGAGGCGGACGATGTCCGAGTTCTTGCCGCGCGGCGGCATGAAGTCGATCAGCGTGACGACGCCGTCGGCTGTCTCGAACCGCGTCTCCAGGATGAGCGTGTCGCCACGATAGCGCCGCGAGGAGGACCAGCCGTCGCCGTCGGGGACGATCTGCCAGTGACCATGATCGCGGGTACCCAGAAGCGCGGCAAAGCACGCATCCGAATCGAAACGCGGCCAGCAGAGCCAGTCGATCGAACCGCTGCGGTCGACCAGCGCCGCCGTCTCGCAGTCGCCGATCAGGGCGTAGTCTTCAATCCGGCAACCCTGCATTCGGCGCGCATCGATCCGTTCGGAGCAGGGATCCGCTCCGTCGGGGCGACAAGCGCGCCGGGCGGATTACGTTCCCGCCCGGACGAAGGAGCTACGACGCGGGCGCCAGAGCCTGGTCGAGATCCGCGATCAGGTCCTCCGGGTCCTCCAGGCCGATCGAGATGCGCACGACATCCGGGCCGGCGCCAGCCGTCATTTGCTGGGCCTCCGTCAATTGCCGATGCGTCGTGGAGGCCGGGTGGATCACGAGCGAGCGCGTGTCCCCGATATTCGCCAGGTGGGAGAACAGCTTCAGGTTGGAGACGAGCTTCACGCCGGCCTCGTACCCACCCTTCACGCCGAAGGTGAACACGGCGCCCGCGCCCTTCGGGCAGTAGCGCTGCGCGAGTTCATGGTAGCGGTCGGCCTTCAGGCCCGGATAGCTGACCCAGGACACGCGCTCGTGCGTCGAGAGGAACTCGGCCACGCGGAGCGAGGAATCCGACTGGCGCTGCATGCGGAGCGGCAGCGTCTCGATGCCCTGCAGGATGAGGAAGGCGTTGAAGGGGGACAGCGCCGGCCCGAGGTCCCGCAGGCCCAGCACGCGGCACGCGATCGCGAAGGCGAAGTTTCCGAAGGTCTCGCCCAGAACCATCCCGGCATATTCCGGGCGGGGCTTGGAGATCATCGGATAGCGATCGTCGCCCGACCAGTTGAATGATCCGCCGTCGACGATGAGGCCCGCGATCGAGGTGCCGTGACCGCCGAGGAACTTGGTCGCGGAGTGGACGACGATGTCCGCCCCATACTCGAACGGGCGGATGAGGTAGGGCGTCGCCATCGTGTTGTCGACGATGAGCGGGATCCGGTGCTTCTTGGCGATCTTGGCGATGGCCTCGATGTCCACGATGACGCCGCCTGGATTGGCGATCGACTCGATGAAGATCGCCTTCGTCCGATCGTTGATCGCCCGCTCGAACGAGGACGGATCATCCGCATCCGCCCAAGCGACGGTCCAGCCGAAGTTCTTGTACGAATGGTTGAACTGGTTGATCGAGCCGCCATAGAGCTTGTTCGCGGCCACGAACTCGTCGCCCGGCTGCATGAGCGCATGCATCGTCAGGAATTCGGCCGCGTGACCGGAAGCCACGGCGAGGGCGGCCGTCCCGCCCTCGAGCGCGGCGACCCGCTCCTCGAGAACGGCGTTCGTCGGATTGCCGATGCGCGTGTAGATGTTTCCGAACGCCTGCAGCCCGAAAAGTGAGGCGGCATGGTCGACGTCGTCGAAGACGAAGGAGGTCGTCTGGTAGATCGGCGTGGCGCGCGCACCCGTGGCTGCGTCGGGAGCCGCCCCGGCATGAATAGCGAGCGTGTTGAAGCCTGGTTGCCGGTCAGCCATGAACGCGATCCGATCCCTCTTGCGAACGTTCCGTTCTGAATACCGAACGGCCGGGCGCTCGGTCAAGCTGTGCTTTTAGGGGCGTTTGCGACGGCCGGCCCCGAGCAGCGGCGGAAACAAAAAGAGCCCGGCGAATGCCGGGCTCTTCCAAGGCTTAGGCGTTACGAACCTTCGGTTACTTCTTGTCGCCGTACCACTTGAAGGTCGGCGCGTTCTGGAGCTCCGACTTCGACATCCGAACCTTGCCGTGGTCCGGATAGCCGTTCGCGGCGGCCGTCTCGGCGGTCGAGCGCGCCGGAGCCGCCGTCGTCGAGCCCGTCGTGGACGCGTCGCGCGAGGCGGTCGTGCCTGCGCCCATGCCGGCCGAGGATGCTGCCGGCGGGCTCGCGTTCGTGGTCGCGGTGCCGGTTCCGGCCGTCCCGCTCGTCGACGCGGTGGTCACGGGACGCTCGTTGACCCATTCGACGGCCGAGAAGGGTACGGCGACGTTCTTCTCGCCGATCCCGAGGAAGCCGCCGACGCCGATCACGACCGCCTTGGCGTTGCCGGTGCCGTCGATCAGGATTTCGTTCACGTCGCCGATGCGCTGGTTGTCCGGGCCGTAGATGGCCAGTCCGACGAACCGGGACGCGCGATACTGGCCCTGATCCTGCTCGGTGAGGAACTGCGCCGAGCCGCTCGTCGCGGCCGGCGAGGCCGCAGGCTGGCTGGTCGTCATTGCCGGCTGGCCGGCCGCCGGCGCCGTATCCGTCGTGGTGGCGGTTTGGGCGAAGGCCGCGCCGGTCATCAGGGCTGACGACAGAAGCAGAGCGGCAGCGCTCGTCTTGATCATGTTCTCCTCCGGTGGTTTTCCGCTGGCCGGGCCGATCTCTCAGCGTAGCCAAGCGCACGTTCATTCAACGACGGGACGTCCAGGTGGTTCGCCGAAAGCTCACGGTTTTCGATCGAACTCAGCGTGGAGCGTTCATCGAGCCCGAGGACGACGTGCCCGAATTGCCCTGACCTCCCTTGGAGGATTGGCCGGTTCCGGAGGTCGCGGCACCGCCTATCCGCCCGACCCCGGAATTCGCCGAATTGCCACTACCCTGCACGGCGGAGCCGGCGGAAGGTGCCGCAGCGCCCGTGCCGTGCGTAGAGCCGGCGTGGGGTGGCGTCCCCGTCGCCTGTGAACCCCCCGCCGGGCTCCCGGCACCCTGGGCGGCAGCACCGGTCGCTGCAGCGAGGGCGAGAGCACAGGACATCGCGAGAGCCGTTGAGAACCCCTTCATGCATTCCTCCCGGGCCGACCTTCGGCCCACATCGCGGAGGCAACGAGTAGACGTAACGGCCGTTCCGGCGTCCTGGGGATGGCAGTCCTGGCCTCAGGGCCAGACCTGGATGGCCACGCGGCGGCGTAGGAGGTCGCGGTCGGATGTAATCTGGCAGCCCTCGACCTTCAGGGTCGCGTAGTACAGGTCGGCCGACACACCTACGTCGTCGAAATTGCGGCCCTCCGCCTCCGGGTCGACCAGCGACGGATAGGAGATGAGCCGTCCGCCGGACGTGCAAGGATCGTCATAGAGCGTCTTACCCGCGAGCAGCAGGCGGGGCTTGTCCCAGCGCAGGAGGTCGCGCGACGAGGTCGAGTAGAAGCCGGGCTCGGGGAAGAGGTCGCCGCTGGCGGAGGCCTGGAAGACCGCGATCCAGGCGCCAGTCGGTCGATGCCTCGTGACCGAGCCGACCGGTGCGGGAAAAGGCCAGATCGTCCTGCACGGCTTCACCCCGGCGCCGTTCCGGTAGGGATCGCCGAACCGGAGGACAAAGTCCTTCCCGTCGAAGGCGCGCCAGGAGGACGGGTCGGCCGGCTGATCAGTCCGGAAAAGGCACGCGCCGCCGTCCTGTCCCGCCCAGCCCGTTGTGGACGACAAGAAGAAGCGCTGCCGGCCCTGCCCGAAGATGTTGGAGGGATTGAAGAATCCACGGTGGCGCCCCTGCCCGACCTCCTGCCGGAACGGGGCGGCCGCCACCACGACCGGCGGTGCTCCACGCTCGAAGCTCCGGCCCCCATCCCGTGACGAGGCGGCCACCACCGTGTTGTACCAGCAGGCGAGATATTCCTTCCGGCTACATCGGCCGGGATGCGTGTTGGCCTGGTATTCATGATGCACCAGCGCCTGCACGCTGCGCCCGTCCTCGCTCCATGTCGCGGCGATCCAGCTTGCATCGTCATACGAGGCAGGCTCGGCATCGCCCCCGGAAGGCATCGTGGGCTGGCAATCGATCTTGAGCGCGGCGAAATCGCGTCCCCGCAGGGCCCGGTTCTTCGTGTGAAGGCCGAACATCACGATCCCGCCCTCCGCGTCCCGGAAGGCCCGTGCAGGTGCGTCCGGGACGTCGTCCCCGTCGCAGGCGTCGCGTTTTGCCGAGAACACCATCTCGGTGGGACCGACCAGGGTTACGGCCGCAAGAGGGGGCTCGCTTGCACCCCTGGCGGACGTTGCCGACAGCGCTGCCGCGAGCGCGATCGCTCCCCAACCGCCTTGGGACATTCGCATGGGAGATCCTTCCGCTCGAGATGTGACGTTCGCCGGCTGGACCGTATCCGCTATGCTTTGACGGGCTCTTGCAGAGATACCCGATGTTGATTCTGGTCCTCGGACTTGTCCTATTCCTCGGCACCCACGCCTTCACCATGGCGCGCGAGCGTCGCGCAGCCCTTGTCGCAAGGTTGGGGGAGGGGCCTTACAAAGGGCTCTACTCGCTCCTGTCCGTGGCCGGCATTGTCCTGATCGCCTACGGCTTCGGCCAGTACCGGGCGGGGGAGTGGATCAACGTCTGGTACCCGCCGGTTTGGACGCGGCACCTCGCGCTGACCCTGAATCTGCTCGCCTTCATCTGCGTCGCGGCCGCGTACCTTCCGGGGCGAATCAAGCGGACGCTGAAGCATCCGATGCTCGCGGGCGTGAAGATCTGGGCCTTCGCGCACCTCATCTCGAACGGCGATCTGGGCTCCATGCTCCTGTTCGGCGGAATACTCGCCTGGGCCGTCATCGCCCGGATCAGCCTGAAGCGGCGTCGCGACGAGGTCCGCGACCACGCCGGCCCCGCGGTCGAGCAGGCCGGCTGGCGTAACGACGTGATTGCGGTGGTGGTGGGCGCCGTGGCGTGGTTCGTCTTCGCGCGTTGGCTGCACCCCTGGCTGATCGGGGTCCCAGTCTGGCCTGGTGCCTGATCGCCACACCTGCAGCTTACGCCTCATACACGCGTAAATAGCAGGAACCTTCCCGAGGATTCACGGTTACGCTTCCCGCACGACGGTCCTCGTGGTCCAACCGTCGCTCAAACCCTGCCGGCTCCGTCCGGCGGGGTTTCTTTTTTCTTGGCAGCCGACGATGCCGCATGGCGGTGGTGCGCCTCGCCTTCGCGGAACCTGTATGTTAGCGAGCGCGGCTCTGGGCATGACGGCCCGCCGCCGAGACGGACATGGACGAGTTCATCCGCGAGGTCGACGAGGAGTATCGTCGCCAGCGAATTGCAGAGATCTGGAAACGCTACAGCGCTCTGATCGTCGGGGTCGCTTTCCTGCTCGTGGCCGGCGTAGCGGGCTGGCGCTACTGGCAGCATGTCGAGTTGCAGCGCTCGGAGGCCGCGTCCGCCCAGTATGACGCAGCCGCAGCGCTCGCGCGTGACGGCAAGGCCGACGAGGCACAGAAGGCGTTCGATGCACTTGCTGCTCAAGGAGGCGGCGGTTACGGGCCGCTCGCTCGTCTGCGCGCCGCGGCCGAAGCCGGAAAAGGAAGCCCGGAGGCGGGCGCAAAGGCCTTCGACGCCGTCGCGAATGACACCTCGGTGGAGACTTCGCTTCGCGATCTCGCGCGTCTGCGGGCGGCGATGCTGCGGCTTGGCGGGGCCGAGGCGCAGGGCGCCACGGCAGAGCTCGAGCGGCTTGCGACGCCTACGAATGCCTGGCGGCACACTGCCCGGGAGCTGCTTGGCTTGACCGCCCTGCAGGCCGGCAACATGGATGTGGCGAGCCGCTGGTTCGACCAGATCGCAACCGACCGGGACACGCCGCCTGGGCTGCGGTCGCGGCTTGAGATCTACACGGCGCTCGCCGCTGGCGGCCCAGTCCAGACAGTTCAGTAGAGAGGGGCCGATGCGGACGGTCGCGATCATCGGCCGGCCTAATGTCGGCAAGTCGACGCTTTTCAATAGGTTGGTCGGGCAGAAGCTCGCGCTGGTGGACGACCGGCCGGGGGTGACCCGCGACCGCCGCGAAGGCGAGGCGGAACTCGGGCATCTCGACTTCCGGGTCATCGACACGGCGGGGCTGGAAGAGGCCGAACCGGGCTCGCTGTCCGACCGCATGCGCCAACAGACGGAAGCCGCCATCGACGAGGCGGATCTCGTGCTCTTCCTGGTCGACGCGCGGGCCGGCATCCTTCCCGCGGACCAGACCTTCGCCGAACTCGTCCGGCGCTCCGGGAAGCCCGTCGTGCTCCTTGCCAACAAGGCCGAGGGCCGCGGCGGGATAACCGGCGCCTACGATGCCTTCTCGCTCGGCCTTGGCGACCCGGTCCCGCTCTCCGCGGAACATGGCGAAGGCATGGGCGGCCTCCTGGAGGCGATCGAGCCCTACCTCGAAGGGTCGGAGGACGACGACGAGGACTCCACCGGCAAGCCGCTGCGCGTGGCTATCGTCGGGCGACCCAATGCCGGGAAGTCGACGCTGGTGAACCGGATGATCGGCGCCGATCGCCTGCTCACCGGGCCGGAAGCGGGCATCACCCGCGACACGATCTCCGTCGACTGGCAATGGCGCGACAAGGCGATCCGCCTCTTCGACACGGCCGGATTGCGGAAGCGAGCCCGCGTCGAGGACAAGCTGGAGAAGCTCTCCGTCGCCGACGCGCTGCGGGCGATCCGGTTCGCCGAAGTTGTCGTCGTGCTGCTCGATTCGACGATACCCTTCGAGAAGCAGGATCTCTCGATCGTGGACCTGATCGAGAGCGAGGGCCGTGCCCTGGTCATCGGCCTGAACAAGTGGGATCTCGTCGCGGATCGGCCGGGGCTCCTCAAGGAACTCCGGGAGGATGCCGAGCGGCTGCTGCCGCAGGTCCGGGGGGCGCCCGTCATTCCGCTCTCCGGCCTGGCCGGAGAGGGTCTCGACCGCCTCATGGCGGCGGTCGTGCAGGCGTCCGAGGTCTGGAGCCGCCGCGTTTCGACTGCGCGGCTGAACGATTGGCTGGCCGAGGCATTGTCGGCCCACCCGCCTCCGGCCGTGTCCGGCCGGCGGATCAAGATCCGCTACATGACGCAGGTTAAGGCGCGCCCGCCGCACTTCGCGCTGTTCGGCAACCAGCTCGACGCGCTGCCGAAGGCCTATACGCGCTACCTGGTGAACGGATTGCGGCAGACCTTCGACCTGCCGGGCGTGCCGATCCGGCTATCCCTGCGCTCGGGCAAGAACCCGTTCGAGGGCAAGAAAAAGGTCTGGGACTAGGTCGGAGGGCGCTCAGGCCGGCATCTGCGGCGTGAGCAACCGGTCCTGAGGGAAGTCGTAGATCTTCCCGCTTTCCGTCCAGCTCGGGGAGGCGAGGCGGAGGATGTGCGGCGCGAGATCCTCTGGAGTACGCAGGGTTTCCGGATCCTCGCCCGGCATCGCGGCCGCCCGCATGCGGGTGCGGAGCGGGCCCGGATTGACCAGCATGACCTTAACGGGCGTCGTCGCCGTCTCGGCCGCGTAGGTTCGGGCCAGAGCCTCGAGGGCGGCCTTGGAGACCGAGTAGACGCCCCAGTAGGCGGTGCATTTATGCGCGGCGCCGGACGACACGAAGATCGCCCGCCCCGCATCCGACTTCTGCAGCAGCGGATCGAGCGAGCGGATGAGGCGCCAGTTCGCCGTGACGTTGACGGCCATCGTCCCGTCCCAGGTCTTCGGGTCGTAATGTCCCAGGGGAGCGAGCCCGCCCAGGATGCCGGCATTGCCGAAGAGGATGTCGAGCTTGCCCCAGCGCTCGTTGATGCCGGCTCCGAGCCGGTCGAGCGCCGCGAAGTCCATCAGGTCGACGGGAACGAGGGTCGCGGTGCCGCCCTTTTCCTGGATCTCGTCGTCCAGTTCCTCCAGCGCCCCCTGCGTGCGGGCGAGCGCGATCACATGCGCGCCGGCTTCCGCCAGCGCCAGAGCCGTCGCCCGACCGATGCCGCGCGAGGCGCCGGTCACCACGGCAAGGCGGCCGGCGAGAAGCTTGTCTGCCATGTCTCGAACTGCGTTTCAGTCGGCTTCGGCGAGGATCGCGAGCTTCCTCGGGCTCGCGACCGCGAGGTCCGTAAGCGGCGTCGGGTAATCGCCGGTGAAACAATGGTCCGTGAACTGCGGCCGGATCGGGTCGCGGCGCTCATGGCCCATCGCCCGGTAGACGCCGCCGACGGAAAGAAAGGCCAGGCTGTCCGCTCCGATGTAGCGGCACATCTCCTCCAGATCCATCGTGGCCGCGAGCAGCTTGTCCTTCTCCGGCGTGTCGATGCCGTAGAAGTCGGGATGCGTGATCGGCGGGCTGGAAATGCGGAAATGCACTTCCTTCGCGCCGGCATCGCGCATCATCCGGACGATCTTCACCGAGGTCGTGCCGCGCACGAGGCTGTCGTCCACGAGCACGATGGACTTGCCCTCGACGACGGCCCGGTTGGCGGAGTGCTTCATCCTGACACCGAGTTCACGCACGGATTGCGTCGGCTCGATGAAGGTGCGCCCGACATAGTGATTGCGGATGATGCCCAGCTCGTAGGGAATGCCGCTCGTCTGGGAGAAGCCGATCGCCGCCGGGACGCCGGAATCCGGCACCGGGATCACGACGTCCGCGTCGGCGGGGGCCTCCCGGGCGAGCTCCGCACCGAGCTCCTTGCGGACCGTGTAGACGGGTAGTCCGTTCACGACCGAATCCGGCCGGGCGAAGTAGATGTATTCGAAGATGTCCGGACGCGCTGGCTCCTTCGGCCAGGGCCGAAGCGACTGCACGCCGTCCTCCGAGATCACCACGACCTCGCCGTTCTCGACGTCGCGAACGAAGCGCGCGCCGATCATGTCGAGCGCACAGGTCTCGGATGCCAGGATGTAGCGGCCGTCCAGCTCGCCGAGCACCAGCGGCCGGATCCCGAGCGGATCGCGTGCACCGATGAGCTTGGTGTTGGAAAGCGCAACGAAGGAATAGGCGCCCTCGATCTCCCGGAGGGCATCCACGAAGCGGTCGACGATGAAGGGCTTGCGGCTCCGCGCCACCAGATGGAGGACCACCTCAGTATCGGTGGTCGACTGGCAGATCGCGCCGTCCCTGATGAGCTGTCGCCGCAGCGAGATCCCATTGGTGAGATTGCCATTGTGGGCGACTGCAAAGCCGCCGCCCTCGACTTCCGCGAAGAGCGGCTGAACGTTCCGCAGCACCGTCTCGCCGGTCGTCGCATATCGCACGTGGCCGATCGCGCCGTGTCCGCGAAGCCGCTCGATCGTGTTGCGGTCGGAGAAATTGTCGCCGACCAGGCCGAGCTTGCGTTCGAGATGGAAGACCCGGCCGTCATACGAGACGATACCGGCCGCCTCCTGGCCACGGTGCTGAAGTGCGTGCAGCCCCAGGGCGGTAATCGTCGCCGCGTCTGGATGGCCGAAGATGCCGAACACGCCGCACTCCTCGTGCAACCTGTCGGATTCCAGATCGAATTCGCCGATGTCGCTTGGCTCGGCGCGCGACGCTGGGGGCAAGGTCCTGTCCTCTCGCAGCGGTAAAGCGGTCATGTAGTGCCATCCGCGCCATTACGCCAGCGCGATGCAACTTGATTCAGCGCGTTTCCCGCGCTGAACTCCGTCGAAGACCGCCGGTCCAGAAACCCGATCAGCCGCGGCTGGGAGCGGGAGCCGAATCGTCGGCCGGGGCGCCGGTGCCATCCTCGCGGCGCTTGCGAAGCTGCGCCATCAGGCCGTCGGGATCGGGCAGCATCCCAATGAGGCTGTTGCCGGTGTTCTCGAGCATCGGACGCGAGCGCGCCGTGTTCGCCCATTCGGGCATCTTGCCCTGGACAAGCCACGCCAGAAACACCCAGCCGACCACGCAGATCAGCAGGCCACGGGCGGCACCGAAGACGAAGCCGAGGGTCCGATCGAGCGCGCCGATGCGCGAATCGAGGATGAAGTCCGAAACCTTCACCGTCACGATCGAGACGATCAGCAGCGTGATGATGAAGATGATGCCGATGGCGGCCACGAGGGCGACTGTCGGATTGGCGATGTGCTCCGCAATCTTGGGGCGGAGCAGCGGGTGAAGGAACCACGCCGCCGCGGCTGCCGTGACCCAGGCAACGATCGCGAGAACCTCGCGCGTGAAGCCCCGGACGGCCGCGAGCAGCGCCGAGATGATGACGACCCCGATGACGACGAGATCGAGGATCGAGATGGGCAGCGAGGCCGACATGAGGCTGTCCGAGGGTGGTGCGGGACGACAAGACGTCTACGTGCGAAGCTCCGCTTATAGCCGCTGCGCTTCGAAGCGTCACCAAATCCAAGGGGCCGCGCGGTTTTCCCGCATACGGTGTGGGCTTCCCGCACTACTCCGCGGCGGCAGCGCGGCGGCGCGAACCGGCGACCCGCGCGACGAGGTCCGCGACATGCGCCAGTCCGATAGCGGCCGGGCTGCGCTCCTCCCGCTCGCCTGAAGGATTGGGGCAATAGGCGGCCGCAAAGCCCAGTTTCGTCGCTTCCTTGATCCGGGCGGAGCTCTGCGTGACTGGCCGGACCGAGCCGGAGAGGCCGATCTCGCCGAAGAACACGCTTTCTGCAGGCAGGGCCGTGCCGGTCAGGGACGACACGAGCGCGGCCGCAGCGGCCAGGTCGGCCGCCGGCTCCGAGATGCGAAGCCCGCCCGCGACGTTCAGATAGACGTCGTGGCCGCCGAGCCTGACGCCGGCATGCGTCTCGAGCACGGCCAGAACCATGGAGAGACGGGCGGGATCCCACCCGACCACCGCGCGCCTCGGCGTGCCGAGCGACGTCGGGGCGACCAGCGCCTGCACCTCGACGAGAAGCGGGCGGGTGCCCTCCATGCCGGCAAAGACCGCCGCGCCGGGCGTCGCCATGTCGCGGCCGGCAAGGAACAGCTCTGAGGGGTTCGGGACCTCGGCGAGGCCTTGGTCCGTCATTTCGAAGACCCCGATCTCGTCGGTCGGGCCGAAGCGGTTCTTGGCGGCGCGCAGAATGCGGAAATGGTGCGCCGAATCGCCTTCGAAGGAGGCGACGCAATCCACCATGTGCTCGACGACCCGCGGGCCCGCGATCTGCCCGTCCTTGGTGACGTGGCCGACGAGGATGAGGGCCGTCCCGTGCGTCTTGGCGAAGCGGATGAGCGCCTGCGCGCTGCCGCGCACCTGGCTCACCGTGCCCGGGGCGGATTCAACGGTTTCCGTCCACATGGTCTGGATCGAGTCGATGACCGCGAGACGCGGAGCCGCGCCCTCGGAGAGGGTGGCTACGATGTCCTCCACATTCGTCTCGGCCGCGAGTTCGACGGGAGCGGACGAGAGCCCGAGGCGCTCGGCGCGCATTCTGACCTGGGCCACCGCTTCCTCGCCCGAGATGTAGGTGACCCGGTTCCCGCCGCGGGCGAGGGTCGCCGCGACCTGGATGAGCAGCGTCGATTTACCGATGCCCGGGTCGCCGCCGATGAGGATCACGGAGCCGGGCACAAGGCCGCCGCCGAGCACGCGATCGAACTCGCCATTCAGCGTGCGAGTCCGCGGCGGATCGCGGTTTTCGCCCGTGAGCGCCTGCAGGGGAAAGACGCGGCCCTTCGCGCGGGACGGCCTGATGGCAGCCGGGCCGGCGAGGGGACCCGCCGTCCCGCTCTCCTCCGCGACGGTGTTCCATCCGCCGCAAGCCTCGCACTTGCCGCGCCATCGATTGTAGACCGCGCCGCAGCTCTGGCAGATGAAGTTGGGGTGCTTGGCCATCAGGCGCCCACGTAGCGCCGCGCATAGCGGCGGCCCAGGCCCGTCAGGATCTCGTACCCGATCGTGCCCGCCCGGCGGCCCACCTCGTCCAGGTCCAGGCCGTCTCCGATGAGCACGGCCGTACCACCCCGTTTGGCCTCCGATGCCGGGGCGTCCGTCACGTCCAGCACGATGAGGTCCATCGAGACGCGGCCGACGAAGGGGCAGAGGACACCACCGACGAGAGCCGCGCCTCGGTCCAGCCCTGCCTCGGCGTCGGCATCCGTCGCGCCGGCGACGCGTGGGTAGCCGTCTGCATAACCCACGGAAAGCGTGGCGACCCGTCGCCGTCCCGGGGCGGACCAGCGCCCGTTGTAACCGACGCGATCTCCCGGGCCGATCTCGCGAACCTGGAGGATGCGCGCCTCCAGCCGAACCACCGGGCGCATGGGATTGGGCCGGCCGGGAGTCGGGTTGCCGCCGTAGAGGGCGTAGCCGGGCCGCACCAGGTCATGCATCGGAGCCTCGGGCAGGAAGAGGCCCGAGCAATTGGCGAGCGAGCCAGGAATGCCTGGATGTGCGGAGCGGATTGCCGCAAAAGCCGCGATCTGCGCGGCGTTGACCGGATCCTGCGCTACCTCGGCGGCCACCAGATGGCTCATCAACAGGGCCGGCTCGAAATGGGTGAGAAGAGGATCGCCGCGGAGCGCGATGGCCTCGCTCGGCGGAAGGCCCAGCCTGTTCATCCCCGTATCCACATGGATGGCCGCCGGCAGGCGCGCTCCCTCGGAGTCGCAGAACGCCGCCCAGTCCCGCAACTCCTCGGCCGAGCCGAGAACCGGACGGAGTTTTCCCGGCGGATAGCCCGGCGCGGCGTCGGGCAGCAGTCCGTTCAGGACGTAGATCGTGGCCTCTGGCAACTCGGTGCGGACGCGCCCGGCCTCGGATAGATGCGCGACGAAGAAGGTGCGGCACCCGGCGCCCCAGAGCGCGCGGACGGCAGGCTCGATGCCGATCCCATAGGCGTCCGCTTTGACGACCGCTGCGCATTCCGCGGGCGAGGCGCGGTCGCGCAGGAGCTGCCAGTTCGCGGCGAGCGCGCTGAGATCGATGGTGAGGGTCGCCGGGGCGAAGGCCGCTGCCCTAGTACTGCTCAGGGAGACTCTCCTCCTGCGCGAGATCGGTGAAGCGCGTGACATCCGCCTGGAACGCGAGCTTGATCGTGCCGGTCGGGCCGTGGCGCTGCTTGCCGATGATCACCTCGGCCTTGCCGTGGATCTCGTCCATCGTGGCCTGCCACTTCATGTGCTCTTCGGTGCCCATCTTGGGCTCGCGCTTGTCGAGGTAATATTCCTCGCGGAACACGAACATGACCACGTCCGCGTCCTGCTCGATCGAGCCCGATTCGCGAAGGTCGGAGAGCTGCGGTCGCTTGTCGTCGCGCGACTCGACCTGACGCGAGAGCTGGGAAAGCGCGATCACGGGAACGTTCAGCTCCTTCCCGAGCGCCTTCAGGCCCGTGGTGATCTCGGTCACCTCCTGAACGCGGTTGTCGCCCTTCTTGGATGAGCCGGAGAGCAGCTGGATATAGTCTACGACGAGGAGGTCGAGGCCGCGCTGGCGCTTCAGCCTCCGCGCCCGTGCGACGAGCTGGGCGATGGAGATGCCGCCCGTCTGGTCGATGTAGAATGGCGTCGTCTGCATCTCGCGGGCGGCGGCGGTGATCTTGTAGAAGTCGTCCTCGCGCATGTCGCCGCGGCGGATCTTGTAGGACGGCACGCCCGATTGCTCGGCGATCACGCGCGTGGCGAGCTGCTCGGCCGACATTTCGAGCGAGAAGAAGCCGACGATGCCGCCATTCACCGTCTTGATCGAGCCGTCCGGCTGCTTCTCGCCCTGGTAGGCCTTCGCGACGTTGAAGGCGATGTTCGTCGCAAGCGCGGTCTTGCCCATGCCCGGGCGGCCGGCGAGGACGATAAGGTCGGAGGGCTGCAGGCCGCCCATCTGCTTGTCGAGATCCGCAAGCCCGGTCGAGATGCCGGACAGGCGGCCCGCGCGCTTGAAAGCGGCCGCCGCCATGTCGATCGCGGACGTCAGCGCATCAGAGAAGCGCTGGAAGCCGCCTTCCGTCCGTCCCGTTTCCGCGAGCGCATAGAGGTGTCGCTCCGCCGCCTCGATCTGGTCCCGTGGCGAGAGCTCGACGGGGGCGTCGTAGGCAGTGTTCACCACCTCCTCGCCGATCCGGATGAGGTTCCGGCGCGTAGCGAGGTCGTAGATCGTGCGGCCGTAATCCTCCGCATTGATGATGGTCGTCGCCTCGGCCGCGAGCCGGGCGAGATACTGAGGCGGGGTTAGGCCGCCGAAATCCACGTCCGTGATGTGGGTCCGCAGCGTCACGGGCGTCGCGACCTTGCCGGCCTTGATGAGCGTCGAGGCGACTTCGTAGATCTTGCGGTGCCCGGGGTTGAAGAAGTGCTCCGGCGTCAGGAAGTCCGACACCCGATAGAAGGCGTCGTTGTTGACCAGGATCGCGCCGAGGAGGGCCTGCTCCGCATCGATGTTGCTCGGCTGCTCACGAAACTCGCGGTGCGGCGGCTCGATGCGCGTGACGAGGGCGTTGGCGGGAGGCATCAGGACTCAATTTGCTTGGGTGACCAAGGCATTGTGGATGCCCCGATTCGGGTTATCGCACTCGCGCATGGAAGCCACATTCCCCGCTGATCACAGCGGTGCACCGGAAAAAGAGTCGATGTGGAAGGCTAGAACAAAAAAGGAACAGCTTCAACTCGCAGCGCTGGCCTGCGCCGGAACGCTTCTGGCGAGCTGGAGCGCCGCGGCCCAGGAGAGGGTGCCGGCGCCGAACCTGCCATGCGCGAGCGTAAGGGCGATGGTAGACGCCCGGGGTGCCCTCGTGGTTTCCACCGGCCCGATGTCATACGAGCGCGTGGTGAGGGACGGCGGCTTCTGCGAGCTCGAGACGACCACGGCTCCGGCCTGGGTGCCGACCGCGGATAACCCGCAATGCTTCGCCGGCTATCGCTGCCGGCAGATCAATCGGGGCGAAAGCCGCCCCGATTGATGACGGTCCCCGCCGGACCGAGCCCGGCGGAAGGTTGTGATCCGATCAGAGCTCGACGCGATCGCCGGCCTCGGCCAGCGCAGCGCCGACCTCGAGCCCGAGATCGTCGATGTCGAACTCCTCGCGGGCGAGCACGCTCTCGCCGCGGGCCTGGCGCTCGGCCTCTTCAGGGCTGCGGGCGACGTTGATCGTGACCTGAACCTCGACCTCCGGATGCAGCGACACCGGCACGGTGTGCAGCCCAAGGGTCTTGATCGGCGTGTTGAGGATGAACTGGTCGCGGGCGACCGTGAACCCTTCGGCCGTGATGACCTCCGCGAGATCGCGCGGCGAGACGGAACCGTAGAGCACGCCGGTGTCGCCTGCCTGGCGGATCATCGTGAAGCTCTGGCCATTGAGCGCCTCGCCGACCTTCTCCGCGTCCTGGCGGCGCTCGAGATTGCGAGCCTCAAGCTGGGCGCGCTGGTTCTCGAAGTGCTGAAGGTTCGACTTGGTCGCACGGAGCGCCTTGCCGCGGGGCAGCAGGTAGTTGCGGGCATAGCCGTCACGAACGTTCACGGTCTCGCCCATCTGGCCGAGCTTGGCCACGCGTTCGAGCAGAATGACTTGCATCGTTGATCTCCTGGTTCAGGTGGGGGAGGGCGGCCCGTTCCGCCCCCCGGGGTTGTGATTGCGGGTCAGGCGCTGCCGCAGCGGCGTCGCCGTATCGAGCATCCCGGCCACCGCGAGGAGCGGCAGGAGGATATGTCCGAGGAGGATGGTGAAGAGGTAGGTGAGCGCGAGCAGCGCCGGCCGGCCCTGCTTTCCTCGGGTGATCAGGTGGACGAGGGCGAGACCCTGCAGGGCGAACATCATGATGAGGCCGCCCGCCAGGGCGCGCCCGGCAACGCCGAGCCAGCCCGCGAACAAGGACGCCAGGAAACCTGCCCCGAGCAGGATGAGGGCCGCCGGCGGCATGCGAAGCTCGGCGATCTCCGGCCAGGGCCGCGGCAGGCGCCCCGACATGAAGACGATCTTCGCCCCGAGCCAGACATTCAGGGCGAGTGTCAGGCTGAACACCGCCGCTGCCACCACGGGCGTGATCAGGACGAGCAGCCGGACCAGCGTCTCGCTCGGCACCCCGCCGATCGTATCGGCCGCACCCTGGCGCGGCATCCCGCTCTCGCTACGCAGGAGAGCGTCGGTCGCCTGGCGCAGCATGTCGATGAAGTGGGCGTAGTCGCCGCTGCCGAGACCGACCGCAGCCGCCACGGCGATCGCGCTTCCGGTCACGCCCGTCCAGAGCAGGAGGCGTCCAGAAGGCATCCAGTCGAGGGCGCCGCCGCGGCGGGGATCAGCCCGGCCGAGCAGGGCGAGATAGGCGATCCACCAGGCGGGGAGGGCAGGGCCGAGCGCGAAGGCCAGCCCGGCACTCGACCGCAGCACGAAGGAAAGGATCAGCGCGCCGGAAATTGCAGCCAGCAGCCCGACGAGATGATGCCAGCCGAGCGCGACGATCAGGATGGGAAGGGGAGCCAGGTAGGACAGCAGCATTCCGGCCGGCGAGCCCACGGCCACCACGCCGAACAGGAGCGCGGATACTGCGCCCGCTCCGAATGCAAGAAAGAGAAGCTGTCCCATTTCGCCGCTGTCCCGCCGCTCGAGGAGCGGGGTTAGGAGCGGCTCGCAGGCCGCCCCAACGAGCCGGGCGGCAGTGCCGCTCGGCCTTGGAGGATCCGGCGGCCGAGAAGCCGCCGGACGATGCTTATTGGATCACGTAGGGCAGAAGGCCCAGGAAGCGTGCGCGCTTGATCGCCTGGGCGAGCTCACGCTGCTTCTTGGCCGAGACCGCCGTGATGCGCGACGGCACGATCTTGCCGCGCTCGGACACGTAGCGCGAGAGCAGCTTCGTGTCCTTGTAGTCGATCTTCGGCGCGTTCGGGCCGGAGAACGGGCAGGTCTTGCGCCTGCGGAAGAAAGGCCGACGGCCGCCGCCGGCACCTGCGCCACCAATCGCCGCCATCGCTTAAGCTCCCTCGCCCGACTCGGGGCTGTAGCCGTAACCTTCCTCGTCGCGACGCCGACGCTCGCGATCCTTGCGCTCGTCGCGGTCACGCTTCTGCATCATGACCGACGGACCTTCCTCGATCTCGTCGACCTTCAGCGTCATGAAGCGGAGGATGTCCTCGCTGATCCGCATCTGGCGCTCCATCTCGGCGACCGCCGCCGGAGGGGCGTCCAGGCCGAGAAGCGTGAAATGCGCCTTGCGGTTCTTCTTCAGCCGGTAGGCGAGGGACTTCACGCCCCACATCTCGGCCTTCACGACGTTGCCGCCGCCCGCCTCGATGACGCCGCGGAACTGTTCGATCATCGCCTCGACCTGCTGGGCCGTGACGTCCTGGCGGGCCAGGAATATGTGCTCGTACAAAGGCATTGTGAGCCCTCTGGAGTGTCGGAAGCACCCGCCGCCTTGCGGTCGGGAGCCGGTTCACGCATTCGTCCGGCGCCAAGCCCTTCGAGCCTACGGGGCTCGAGCGGTTCTTCGAAGGCGGGAACACCGGACGTCGGGCCCACATGGAGCCCTGCCTGACCACAGCGATGCGGAAGAGGCCGTCCGTTCAGCCCCCGGCCGGGGCGAACACGAAGCCGGTCACATAGTCGAGAAGGCTTCCTCAGGCAAGCTCGATCCATGATCCCTCGCCCGCGTCGAATGGGCTTCGGTCTCGCTCCCGACGTGGTAGCCTCTGGCGATGACCGTCTCGCAGCACGACCTCGAACACCTTGCGGCCTTGATCAATGCAGCAAAGGCACATGCCGATCGACTCGGACCAGAAGTCCGGGCGGTGTGTTCGCTCCTGGGGGAGTCGCTGACTGTCGTCCGGGAACTGCAGGGCAACGGCGGCAAGGCGGACGAAGGCTTGCGACCTGATCAGCTGACGACCGAGAACGACGAGTAGGCAGGGCTTCCGATGGCCGCCGGCAGTGTCGGGGCGACCTTTGCCGCGCTGAAACGGGCGGATCTCGGCGAGTTGTCCGGCGCAGCCGCCGTCATTGTCGGCGTTGATGAAGCCTCGCCTTACGTAGTCGGCGAAAGAAGCCATGCGGCGGGCGCCGCGGCGGCTCTTCGCAGGGCCTCCGCGGGCCTGCCTGCCAAGCGGCAATTCGACTACGACATCGGCCGCGTCCTGCTGCGCGCCGACCAGGAAGGCCTGATCGTCGATGCCGGCGATCTCCTCACGGACCCCTCCAGTCCCGAGGGCAATCGAGAGACCATCGAGCGGGCCGTCCGGGCGATCCTCGATGCCGGCGCGGTTCCGGTCGTCATCGGGGGCGACGATTCCGTACCGATTCCGGTGTTGCAGGCCTATAGCGGGCGAGGCCCCCTGACGGTTCTGCAACTCGATGCCCACCTCGATTGGGACGACGTCATCAAGGGCAACGCGCTCGGCTACGGCTCGACCATGCGGCGTGCGGCCGAGATGGAGTGGGTGCAGCATGAGGTCCAGGTGGGCATGCGCGGTCTCGGCAGCGGCACGCCGGACCAGTTGGATGACGCCGAACGCTGGGGCAGCCGCGTCGTGACGATGCCTGAGTTCCGCCGCCTGGGACCGGAAGCCGTTGCCGAGCTCGTGCCGGCGGATGCCGGCTGCTTCATCGCGATCGATCTCGACGGCCTGGACCCCTCGATCATGCCGGCCGTGAACATGCCTGCCCCCGGCGGGCTGCTCTACGGCGAGACGCTGGCCTTGCTCCAGGCCGTCGCGCAGCGGACGCGGATCGCGGGCGTCTGTCTTGTCGAGTTCGTCCCGGAGCGCGACGACCTGCACGGACTTTCTGCTCTCACGGCCGCGCGCTTGCTTCTTTCGGCGGTCGGACTGATCCGCCTAGAAGGGGGAGCACCCACCTGACATGCCCCGGCTTGAGAAGCAGATGACCCCGCCCCTTCGTCTTGGTGTCAACATCGATCACGTCGCAACGCTGCGCAACGCCCGCGGCGGTTTCTACCCGGACCCGGTCCGCGCGGCTCACGAGGCGATCATGGCGGGCGCCGATGGTATCACGGCGCATCTCCGGGAGGATCGCCGGCACATCCGGGACGAGGACATCGAGCGGCTGAAGCGGCAGATCCTCACGCCCCTGAACTTCGAGATGGCGACGACGGACGAGATGGTCGCCATCGCCCGGCGGGTCAGGCCACACGCCGCCTGTCTCGTGCCGGAGAAGCGGGAGGAGAGGACGACGGAAGGTGGCCTGGACCTGCGGTCCAGCCCGGAGCGCCTGGCGGCCGTCATCGGAGCGCTCAACGAAGCCGGCATCCGCGTGTCGTTGTTCGTCGAGCCCGATCCCGAGGTGATGAGCGCCGCACACCGGCTGGGCGCGCCCGTCGTCGAACTGCACACCGGGGCCTATGCCGAAGCGTTCATCGCCGGAGACGAGCCCCGGACCACCACGGAGCTCGACCGGATCAGGCGGGCGGCCGCACACGGGGCATCCCTCGGCCTCGAGATCCATGCCGGCCATGGGCTGACCGAGGAGAATGTCGGCCGGGTGGCCGCGATCCCAGAGATCGTCGAGCTGAATATCGGCCACGCCCTGATCGGTGCTGCCGTCTTCGTCGGGCTCGCGGATGCCATCCGGGCGATGCGAGCGGCCATGGAGAGGGGCAGGGGATCCGCGGCCGCCTCGTAGGCCGCCTGTTCCGAATCGCGCCTGGTCGCCCCATATGCGTGGATCAGGAATGTAGGACCCTGGTTCTGGGCAAGGAAGCATGATCATCGGGATCGGATCGGACCTCTGCGACATCCGGCGGATCGAGAAGTCGCTTGCGCGGTTCGGCGACCGGTTCACGGACCGCGTCTTCACGAGCGGCGAACGCGCCAAGAGCGACGGCCGCGCGAACCGGGCGGGATCTTACGCGCGCCGTTTCGCAGCCAAGGAAGCTTGCTCCAAGGCGCTCGGGACCGGGATGAGGGCGGGCGTGTTCTGGCGCGACATGGAGGTCGTCAACCTGCCAGGCGGGAAGCCGACGATGCGTCTCACCGGCGGAGCGCTCGAGCGCCTCTCGCGCATGATGCCGGAAGGACATGAGCCCGTGGTCCATGTCTCCTTGACGGACGATCCGCCGCTCGCACAGGCTTTCGTCGTGATAGAGGCGGTTCGGCGGCCCTGATACGCCGCATTGCCGCAAACTGGGGCTTCGTCTAGAGCCCATCGAGGGCGCGCCGGGAGATCCGGCCGGAGGATAAAGATGGCTCGGGTCGATACGGGCGCCAAGATCAGGACCAAGGACGAGGGCGGACTCTTCGAGACCGTGAAGGTCATCATACAGGCGCTTCTCATCGCGCTTGTCGTCCGAACCCTGCTCTTCCAGCCGTTCAACATCCCGTCGGGTTCGCTCGTGCCGACCCTGCTGGTGGGGGACTATCTCTTCGTCTCGAAATATTCCTACGGGTACTCGAAGCACTCGATGCCGTTCAGCCCTCCGCTCTTCGAGGGCCGGATCTGGGCCTCCGAGCCACAGCGCGGCGACATCGCCGTATTCAAGCTGCCCAAGGACAATTCGACCGACTACATCAAGCGCGTGATCGGGCTGCCCGGCGATAAGATCCAGGTGATCGACGGCGTCCTGCAGATCAACGGCAAGCCGGTCCTCCGCAAGCGCGTCGAGGACTACCGTACGTCCGATCCGTATGGTCGGCCCGTGAATGTGCCGCAATACGAGGAGACGCTGCCGAACGGCGTCACGCACCGGATCATCGAGCGCGACGGCGATCAGGGCTACTGGGACAACACCAACGTCTATACCGTCCCGCCGAACCACTTCTTCATGATGGGCGACAACCGCGACAACTCGACCGATTCCCGGGACGAGGCGAGCGTCGGCTACGTCCCGTTCGAGAATTTCGTCGGGCGGGCAGAGATCATCTTCTTCTCGATCGACGAGGGATCGTCCGCCTGGCGGATCTGGGAGTGGCCCTGGTCGGTCCGTTGGGGCCGGATCCTGACCCCGATCCGATGAGCCCGAGATGGCTCGCCGCAGCAAGCCTGAACGGGCCGAGCTCGAAGCCCGGCTCGGACACACGTTTCGCGACCCCGCCCTTCTGGATCGGGCGCTCACCCATGTGAGTGCCGCCGCGGGCGAGCACGCGCAGAGCAACCAGCGTCTGGAATTCCTGGGCGACCGCGTCCTCGGCCTCTCGGTCGCGGAACTCCTGTACGCCGCTTTCCCGATCGCTACGGAGGGTGAGCTGTCCCGCCGGCTCTCGGTGCTCGTCCGGCGCGAGAGTTGCGCGGACATGGCCGAGCAATGGAGTCTCGGTGGCTTCCTCCACCTGGGCTCGGGCGAAGGAAAGGCGGGTGGCCGCCGGAACCGGGCGACGCTCGCGGACGCGACCGAGGCCGTGCTCGGCGCGGTTTTCCTCGATGCGGGATACGAGGCGGCGAAGGGTGTGATCGAGCGCGCGCTGGGCGAGCAGATCCGCGCGAGCGTGAGCCCGCTGCGCGATCCCAAGACTGCGCTGCAGGAATGGGCTCAAGGGGAAGGCAAGCCGACGCCGACCTACACGGTTGTCGAGCGCACCGGACCCGACCACGCGCCGCGTTTCGCGGTGGCGGCCCGGATCAAGGGTGTGGAAGAGGGCGTTGGAGCTGGTAGCTCAAAGCGGGAAGCCGAGCAGAGCGCCGCGCTGGTCGTGCTGAGGCGTGAAGGTGTTTGGACAACCGACGATGCAGCCTGAAGAATCGCAGACACCCCAGACGCGCTGCGGCTTCGTCGCGCTGATCGGCGCGCCGAATGCCGGCAAGTCGACCCTGCTCAACAGCCTCGTCGGGGCGAAAGTGTCGATCGTCTCGCGCAAGGTGCAGACGACCCGCCAGCTCGTGTGCGGCATCGTGATCGAGGGTGCCTCGCAGATCATTTTCGTCGATACTCCCGGCATCTTCCAGCCGAAGCGCCGGCTTGATCGGGCGATGGTCACGACGGCATGGGGCGGGGCGGGCGACGCCGATGTGATCGGCCTCCTGGTGGATTCCCGAAAAGGGCTGGATGAGAGCGCGGATGCGCTGCTCGCAAGGCTCGGAGAGATCAGGCGGCCTAAGATCCTGATCCTCAACAAGATCGACGTCCTCCAGCGGGACAAGCTCCTGGCGCTGGCAGCGGGTCTCAACGAGCGCGCCGAGTTCGCGCACACCTTCATGATCTCCGCCCTGACCGGTGATGGCGTGGACGACCTCAGGCGCAGCCTTGCCGGCATGATGCCGGAGAGCCCCTGGCTGTATCCCGAGGACCAGATCACCGACGCGCCGCTCCGGATGCTCGCCGCCGAGATCACGCGGGAGAAGATGTTCGAGCGCCTGCACGACGAACTCCCTTACCAGTCCACGGTCGAGACCGATTCCTGGGAGGAGAGGCCGGACGGCTCCGTGCGGATCGAGCAGACCGTGTTCGTGGAGCGCGAGAGCCAGCGGAAGATCGTGCTCGGCGAGAAGGGGCAGACCATCAAGGCGATCGGCCAGGCCGCCCGCCGCGATATCGCCGAGGCGGCGGAGACCCCCGTCCACCTTTTCCTGCACGTGAAGGTCCGCGAGAACTGGAGCGAGGATCCCGCGCGCTATCGTGAGATGGGCCTCGACTTTCCGCGGGGCTGAGATCCCTACGGTATCCGGATGATCTGGACGCGGGCGCCGTAGGCGTCCGTGATGCCCGCGGTCCCGGCCGCGAAGCTGTAGGCCCGGACATTCGCGGCCGAACCCGCCGGCGCCGGGACCGCACGGAACTGCGCCGGAGCGCTGCCGGAGGCGAACCGGGTGCGCCTCGGCCCGGTCGGGCGCCTGTTCTCCGGCGGGGATGACGGCCGCTGCTCGGCCGGCCGGGCGCTTCCGTTCTGCGGCGGCTCCGGAGCAGCCTTGGAGGTAGCGTTCTCAGGCTGAGCCAGACGGGCGGGCGCCGTCGGCGCAGGAGGCGCGGCCGGTTCGATCGGCTCGGACGGGGTGAGCGGCGCGGGAACGGGCGGCGCGGTCGCAATGCCTGGAACCGGGGGAGCTCCGCCCTCGCCGAGTGGCTCCGGGCCTTCCAGGTCGGCTCCGGCCGATCGGGCGGCAGCGGCTGGAGGATCGGCCGCCGATTGGTCCGTGTTCGAGGTCGGGTCCGAGGGACCCCTGTCTGTCGGGTGGATATCCGGCTTGGCCTCGGCGAGCTGTCCGGCGATGGGTTCAGGCGCGGAGGCTTCCTCCGCCTTCCTGTCTAAGGAACTCGCTTCGCCGGCGGCGGCGGCTTCGCTGGACGCCTCGGGCCTCGCGGCCGAGGCAGGCGAAGGCGCATCAGCCGGGACCGGCTGCAGAGCGCTTGCAGCGACGGGACCCTTCATCTCGGGCTCCGGCTGTCCGGCAGCGGCCCTTTCCACGGGGCTTTCAGGTTCAGGTCTGGACCCGGGCGCCTGGGCGGCGGGCGCTTCCGGCGTGGCAACAGGCCTGGTGTCGGCCATTTCCCGCGGCATCGGCAGCCAGCCTTCGGCGAAACGCGTGAACGCCGAGACGGTCGTGGCAAGGCCGATCCCGCAGATCGCCACGGCGGCGTAGCGAAAAGCGGCCGAGCGCTGGACGCGCTCGCCAGTGCCGATCCGGTCGGAGGCGGTCGGATCGTAGCTTTGCGGCATTCGGAAGGTTGGATCCAGGGCGGGGCTGCGTGGGCAGAATAGAAGCAGTTTGCCGCAGTTCAAACGACCTCTGGGCGGGGCCGGATGATTTCGTTCTCGGTGATGTGAGCTTCGCAGGAACCGGGTGTCAGCCTCGGCGCGAGACGGCTATCTCCTGAGTCAAACGGAGGTGCGTTATGCTCGATCTCATGACAGGCATCGGAGACGTGGCCGCGCCGAATCTCTGGCGGGAAGAGCCGCCTTGCGCCGACTACGAGCGCGTCCGCAGCATCGTCTCCTTCATTTCCGAACGCTGGCGCGGCCAGCCTTCCATCGAGGACATCGCAGAGCATGCGGGAATGTCCCCGACTCACGTGCATCATCTCTTCAGGCGCTGGTGCGGCCTCACGCCGAAGGATTTCCTGGCGGCGATCACCCTCGACAATGCCCGGGCCTTGCTCGCCGATTCGGCCTCCGTGCTCGATACCAGCTATGAGGTCGGCCTGTCCGGACCGGGGCGGTTGCACGATCTCTTCGTCGCGCACGAGGCCATGACGCCGGGCGAGTACAAGGCGGGTGGCGCCGGGCTCGACATGGCCTATGGCTTCCACCCGTCTCCCTTCGGCGAGGCGATCATCGTCGCGACCGAGAGAGGGCTCGCGGGCGTGGGCTTCGTCGACGGCGGCGACCGCGATCATGCCCTCGCCGACATGCGGCGCCGCTGGCCGCGCGCGAGCTACCGCGAGGACGGGAGCTTCACGGAGCCCTATGCGCGCCGGATCTTCGAGCCGGAGCTCTGGCGGCACGAGACGCCACTCCGCGTCGTGCTGATCGGGACCGATTTCGAGATTCGTGTCTGGGAGACCCTGCTCCGGATCCCGCTCGGCCGGGCAACGACCTATTCAGGGATCGCCAACCATATCGGCCGCCCCAGCGCCGCCCGCGCGGTCGGCGCGGCGGTCGGCAAGAACCCGATCTCCTTCGTCGTGCCTTGCCACCGCGTTCTCGGCCGCTCCGGACAACTCACCGGATACCATTGGGGGCTGACCCGGAAACAGGCGATGCTCGGCTGGGAGCGCGGCCGCGTGGCGAACTGAGCCCCGGCGGGCTTAGTCGTCGCCCGGCTGCCGCTGCATCAGCTCGTCCGACGACGGAAGCGAGTAGGGGTCCACCTGCTGCCGACGGCGCGGACGCGGCTCGGCGGAGGCTGTCGTGGAAATCCCGACACCGAGGCGCGTCGCCAGCGACAGCGCCCGGGCTTCCGTGAACTTCGCGTTGCAGAAGCTGGTCGTGCCCTCGCGCGCATAGGAGCGGCACATCATCTCGCGATCCGACGAGAACGCCGCCTGCTCGGCGATGATCGGGCGTGCGTTCTCCGAGCGGGCGCGGGTCGCCAGGACCTTGTAGTTGTCCCGCACGATCTTGTCGGCGGATCCACGCATGGCCTCGTAGTCCCGGATCCTCGGCATGAGCTGAGCCGGCTCGGGCCCCCACATGCCGCTCGGATCCGCCTGACACGAGACGCTCTGGAAGGTGCAGATCTCGGTTGGGCCCTTCACGATGACGGCCTCGTCGAGCACGTCGAGCTGCAGCGGGCAGGTCGGGTCCTGCAGCTGGTAGCGCGGCGCGCCTTCCGGACGCCCCTGCGACACGAGAGGAGCGCCTTCGCCGCCGGCAAGCGGAATGGTGCAGGTCTCGACCGACTGCGCGGAGCGGCGTCCGACGAGGGTCAGCTTCGCCCGAAGATCACCGCGCGCCGTACGCTCGATGCGCAGGCTGCCATTCGAGCCGTTCTGCTTCAGGTCGCGCCCGAGCACCGATTCTTCGCTTGGAGCCTTAACCGAGCCGACTCGCGGCAGGGCGGGACCTGAAGGGGCGGCAGCCGGGCGGCGCGGCTCGTCGAACGGCATCTCCGGCGGAGGGGCCTCCGCAGGCGGGCGTCGATAGGCGGGCTGCTCCTGCGGGGGCCGCGAGGGCTTGATCCCGAAGAGCAGCTCGAAAATGTTCTGCGCTTGCGCATTTCCGGCTGCGAGGGTCAGCGCAGCCACGGAGATTGCGAGGCTAATGCGTTTCATATTGGGGAGCGGTCGCGCAGGTCTGCGCCGAAACTATGGCTGACTACCATATGCCCCCAGGGGAATGGTGGCTTCCTTGCCACAGGCCGGTCAGGTCTGGCCCGGACGTAGCTTGTAGAAGACATGCCGTCCGATCACGTCCATCTTCTTCAGGCGCCGCGCCCAGTACGGGCGGACGTAATCGGCGTGATAGTGCGTCGCCCCCCCGACATCGGCCAGGTAGGTCTTCCCTTCCATGACGTCCTGGGCAACGCGCCGGGCCGAGTCCCACGCATCATTTTCGGTGATACGGAGCGACTTGCCCTCGCAGGCGAAGGTGAACTGGCAGGCGAGGTGGCGGTGCCGGTTCTGGTACACTACGCCGCAGACCGAATTTGGGTAGAGCCCGCTCCGGACGCGGTTCAGGACAACCTGCGCGACCGCCGCCTGGCCCTCCTGCGGTTCGCTCCGCGCTTCGAAATAGACCGCCTCCGCCAGGCATCGCTGCTCCCGTTCCAGGTTGCCGGGGGCAATCAGGTCGGCGTAGCGCGGCGGCGATTCTCCTTCGAGGCGGGCGAGGCCGGCCGCAGGACTTTGCGGCAGCGATACGGGTGCGGCCGCGATCGCGAGCGGGATGCTCTCTACCGGGGCGGGCGTCGTGGACGCGAGCGCGACGGCGCGCGGCGTCGAGGGTGTGGCGCCGTCCCCAGAGAATCGGGCCGGCCCGCGGGACGCTCCGGTGGATCCGGCTGCGGCGGCTTTCGGCGACTGTACCGCACTCGAGTACCGGGTGGTGGTCGGAGCCTCGCCGGCCCAGGGCTCGAGCGAGCGCGAGGCCTCCCAATCGGGGCCATCCAGCGAGCCCGGCATCAGCACGGTCGGTGGCAGGACCTGCTCGTCCTGGGCGAAGGCGAGGCGCTGCGAGACGGGCGTGGCGCTACGCGCGAGTTCGACGCCGCGCCGGCTCAGGCTCGGCTTGTGCTGAGGCAGAGGCTCGGCCTTGCGGGCACGCTCGATCTGGGGAGTGAGAGCGCCGGGACCCTTGGCCTCGAACCGCAACGTGGGCTGCGCGCCCCCGGGAATCAGGTCGTCGAGCCGAAGCCGCGGCAGCATCGCGCTCGCTCCGGCCAGGACACCGCCCGCCAGGACGAGCTGACCCTCATGCACCCGGGACTGACGGTAGGTCGGCGCGGCGCTGGCGCCCGCCTGTGGGTCGTTGCTCGCCACGGCCGTGAAGGACACGAGCATGCCGACGGCCAGCGCCCACGGCGCCACTGTTGCGCAAACCCAGCGCAGGTTCGAAAGCCGACCCATCCTCGTCCAAAGCCCGCCGGGAAACAGGGTCGAATTTTCGGCAATTACGGTTTCGGAGACGTTAAGGAGCGCAGATGCGGACCTATCCAGACACGCTCGGGGTCATCCTTGCCGGTGGGCTCGCGCGCCGCATGGGCGGCGGCGACAAGGGCCTGAACACGATCGCGGGTCGGCCGATCCTGGCGCAGGTCGCGGAGCGCCTGCAGCCGCAATGCGCGGGCCTGATTCTCAATGCCAACGGCGATCCGGCGCGCTTCGCGACGCTCGGGCTGCCGGTCGTGCCCGACTCGGTCCCGGGCTTTGCGGGACCGCTCGCGGGCGTGCTTGCGGGGCTTGAGTGGGCAGCCGAGCACCGCCCCGACCTCGCCTGGATCGCAACGATCGGAGGCGACACGCCCTTCGTGCCGGGGGACTTCGTGGCGCGGTTGCACGCCGCCCGGGAGAGCGCCGGCGCCATGCTCGCATCGGCTTCCTCCGGCGGGCGGACGCATCCGGTGAACGGCATCTGGCCCGTCGCGCTCCGCGAGGATCTGCGCCGGTCCCTTGTCCAGGAGGAGGAGCGCAAGGTGGGCCGCTGGACCTCACGCCATGGGGCGGCACTTGCGGAATGGAGCGGCAGCCCGGACCCGTTCTTCAACGTCAACGAGCCGGCTGACCTGGAGGAGGCGCGCCGGATCGCCGGCCCGGAGGGTCAATAAAGCGAAGCGTAGGAATGGAAGCCGACCCGGTCCCCCGGTTCGATCCGCGTCACGGCTTCGCCGATCTCGACCAGCCCGTCGGTCTCGGTGAGGGAGGCGATGATTCCGGCTCCCTCGCGCGGATGCTTCCGCGCCACGACCGCCCCGGCATCGTCGCGTTCGAGCCGGACGCGGACATATTCCCGGCGGCCCGCCTTCTTCTTGTATGAAAAGCCCGTGCTCACGCTGACCGGAACCGGCGAGAGGCGCCGCTCTCCCGAAAGACGCGCGACGAGCGCCCGCCCGAGGAACGCGAAGGTCACGAATGCTGCCGCGGGATTTCCGGGGAGGCCCATGAAGGGCGTTCCGCTCGCCACGCCCATGGCCACGGGACGGCCGGGCTTGATCCCGATCCGCCAGAAGGTGAGGGCGCCTGTCTCCTCGAGAGCTGCCCGGACGTGGTCCTCCTCGCCCGTGGACACGCCGCCCGTGGTGAGGATCAGGTCGTGCCCGTCGCCGGCTCGCGCGAGAGCCTCGCGCACGGCCTCGCGCCGGTCGGGCAGGATGCCGAGATCGTTCACCGCGCACCCGGCACGCCGGAGAAGCGCAGCCAGCATGGGCCGGTTCGCGTCGTAGAGCTGGCCGGGACGGAGCGGAGTGCCCGGCTGAGCGACCTCGTCCCCTGTGGAGAGAAGAGCCACCCTCAGCGTCTTCCGGACCGCCACGGTGGTGCAGCCGAGCGCGCCGAGGAGGGCGAGGTCGGCGGGCCGCAGACGTAGTCCAGCCTGCATCACGGAGCTGCCGACCGCCACGTCCTCCCCGGCCGTCCGGCGATTCGCGCCGGGCTTCAGGCCTGCCGGGAGGCGAGCCCTGCCGCCCGGTTCGCTGACGACGTCCTCCTGCATGAAGACGGTGTCGAAGCCCGGCGGCATGGGTGCGCCGGTGAAGATCCGCACGGCCGTTCCCGGCTGCGCGGCATCGGGCGCCCCGCCTGCCGCGATGCGACCCACGACGGGCAGCACCGTATCGCCCCGGGGAAGCAGATCGGCGAAGCGGACCGCGTAGCCATCGACGGCGGAGTTGTCGAAGGGCGGGAGGTTCAGGCCGGCGACCACGTTCTCCGCGAGGACGCGACCATCCGCATCGAAGGCCGGTATCGTTTCAGTCCCGACCGTGCAGGACACGCGCGTCTCGATCAGTTCGAGGGCGTCTTCCAGCGGCATCAGCCGGTCGCCGGTCGCAAAGCAATCGTTCGTGAGCTGAGCCATGCCGTGGGACCTAAGCGGCAGAGGCCGCAAGCCGACGCAGAACGTCGCCCAGCGGCAACGCATGGGATATCACGATGTTCGCGATCCCGGCCGTGTCGTCCAGGTGAACGGCTGGCATCGGCAGGTCGGCCGGAAGCTCCCCGTCCGTCGCGAGGGCGACGATCGCCGGCAGTTCGGGAAACAGAAAGGGCCGGCCATTGGCGACGCGGTGCACCTCGATCTTCGGGTGCGCCGAGCGCTTGAAGCCCTCCACGATCACGAGATCGACCGGCGCGAGGCGTCCGAGCAGCGTGGCGAGGTCCGCCTCCGGCTCATCCCGGAGCTCGTGGATCAGCGCGTAGCGCCGGCTCGACGAGATGAGGACCTCGGTCGCGCCCGCCGTCCGGTGGGTGTGCGAGTCCTTGCCCGGCTGGTCGATGTCGAACGCATGATGGGCGTGCTTGAGCGTCGAGACGGAGATGGAGCGGCGCGTCAGCTCCGGGATGAGCTTCGCGAGGAGCGTCGTCTTCCCGGCGCCGCTCCAGCCGGCGAGGCCGATGACGTGCATTCAGGCCTCGCCTGCCGGCTTGAAGCCGAGCTTGTGAAGGGCCGCGAGCGAGGTTGGCTCGTGGAGGGCGGCAAGGAACCTGCGGACGGCGGGCCTCTCACTTCGCGAAGAGAGCAGCGCGAAGTCGTAATGCTCCTCGGCAATGGGGATGAAGCGCAAGCCATAGGCATCGGCGACGGGCCTGATGGCGATCCCCCAATCGGCACGGCCTCTCGCGACGGCCGCAGCGACCGCGTTATGCGAGCGTGGCTGGTTAGAGTAGCCCTCCGGCCGCGCGCCCTTCAGCAGGCCGTCGATGACGATGCGGGTGCCGGCGCCGGCGTTGCGGTTGACCATGTGGCAGTCGGGATCGGCCAGCGCGGCCGCCACAGCACCGGCAGCGGAGAGGCCCTCGAACCGGGTGTCGCCGGGCCGATACAGGAACCCCTGCATCCGCCGCCAGCCTTCGACCAACTCCATGCCGTCGGTCAGGTACGAGCGGTTGTAGATGCCGGTCGTCGGGTCGACGAGGTGGATCGGGGCGAGATCGCATTCGCCGCGCCGCAACGCAGCGAGCCCGCCTTGGCTGCCGACGGCCATCAGCCGGGTTCGGATGCCCTCGGCCGCGAGATGGGAGATGATCGGCTCGAGCCCGACGCAATGGCTGCCCATGATGACGAGATCCGGCTCGCTCACATGCGGCGTGAAGAGCGTCACCTCCACCTGCGTCCCGGCCGGTACGGTATCCGCAAGGGCCTCAACCGTGACGAACCCGTCCGCTTGCGAGAAGGCCGTGACCGAGCCCGAGCCCTTTCCGATCGGGTAGGCGGCGAGGCCGCTCTCCGTGCCGACCAGGGACACCATGACGAATTCGGTCCGGCCGAGCTCGGACGGGACCCGCATCGGCAGCGTTGCGTCCACGACGGCGCTGGTCCGGGGCGGCAATCCGGCAAGGAGGCGTAGGCTCGGCGCCACCATGTCGTGGAACGTGAACATGGCCGAGGTCGGGAAGCCCGGAAGCACCACGACCGGCTTGCCTGCGCAGACCGCGAGCAGAAGCGGCTTGCCCGGCTTCAGCGCCACGCCATGGGCCACGATCCCGGGCGGCCCGAGCTCGCCGATGAGCCGGTAGGTCAGGTCCCCGGCGCCCTTGGAGGTGCCGCCGGACAGCACGACCATGTCGCACTCGGCGTGGGCTCTTGCGATGGCGGCGCGAAGCATCTCCGGCTCGTCCGGGATGGTGCCGTAGGCGATCGGCTCGCCGCCATTCTCCGCCACGGCCGCGGCGACCACCGGGCCGTTACTATCATAGATGGAGGCCGGCCCGAGCGGCTGGCCAGCGGGCACGAGTTCGTCGCCGGTCGAGATGATTGCCACGCGGGGTCGTCGCCAGACCTCGACCTCCGCGATGCCGCACGCGGCCAGGACACCGACCTCGCGGGATCCGACCACCGTTCCACGCCGGACGATCGTCTCTCCGGCCGTGATGTCCGATCCGGCAAAGGACAGGAAAGCGCCCGGCGCGACGGGACGGCGCACCTCGATCGCGCCCGAGCCGACGGGCTCGGTTGTCTCGACCATGATCACCGCGTCCGCCCCGCGGGGTACCGGGCCGCCCGTCGCGATCGGTGTCGCCGTCCCGTGCATGACGTCGAGGCGGGGGACGACCCCGCAGGCGATCGTCTCCCCGTTCAGTTCGAGGCTGACCGGGCTGCCTTCCGATGCCGACGCGAGGTCCGCCGAGCGAACCGCGAAGCCATCCACCAGCGCGCGATCGAACGGCGGCACATCGATCCCGGCGGCGACGTCCATGGCCAGCACGCGGCCGAGCGCCACTGCTAGTTCGACGCGCTCCGTCCCGACCGGCTTTGGGCGGAGCGCGCTTTCGAAGCGCAGCAAGGCCTCGTCGCGCGGGAGAACCTGAAGAAACTGGTCCTGCGTCGCGGCGGCGGGAAGATCACGGGGTTGGCTGTTCATAGGACCAGGAACTCGGCCGATACGGTCTCGCCCGCGGCAAAGCCTTCGCTTTCAGGGGGGATGATCGTCCAGGCATCAGCTGCAGCCATGACCTGTAGTGGCAGGTCGCCGGTCGCAAGAGGCTCGAGGCTGTCACCCGCCCTGCGAAGGAGGACGAGCTCCGAGATCCCGATCGTCGAGGAGATCTTGCGCGTGAGTCGCCGGTCCTCGCGGGCCGGATCGCGCGCGCCCGCAAGTTTCGCGACGACGGGGCGGGCGAGGGCGAGCCAGATCCCGAGCGCGTCCGCGAGGCGGTTCGGCACGACGAGAACCGGGATCGTGCCAAGAAGGGACGCCATCCCGTCTTCGCCGGGGCGCAACGCGAGCCGATCCGCGACAGGCTGCACCGCCCGTCCGCCGAGCATCGTGGCCCACTCGGCCGGAGGCCCGATGGCGATGACGAGATCAGGCCTGCTGCTGGCTATCTCGCCTGCCGAGGCGCTGGCACCTGCCGCGCGGGCGACCTCGAAGAGCAGTCGGGCGATGGGCCCTGCGGAATCCTGGCCCAGCACGGCGAGATGGGGACGTCGGATCTCGCAATGCGTGATCCCGGCCGCAGCCGCGAGGGCGATGTCGAGTGGGCGGAGGACCTCGCCAGCACCTCTCAGGACCGTGCCGGCAGGAGCATCCTCGCCGATCCGGCGCGCCCAGGCGCCAGGCGCGGCGCTCTCCTGAGCCTCTGCCAGTCCGCCCATCGCCAGGATGGCATCCTCCGGCAGCACCGCATCCGCGCCGTTCGGCAGAACGTCTCCGGCCTCCACGAGCGTCGGCATGGCGGGGAGGGGGAGGGGAGAATACGGCCCCGCCCCGAGCGTATCGGTCGACCGGACCGCGTAGCCGCGCCGAAGCGCGATCGCTTTCCCGGGGACGGGAGAGGGCACGACGAGCGGCGAGGCGAGCACCCCGCCCTTCGCCTCCGCGAGCGCAGCGCGATGCGGCAGCACCGGGCCGATGCCCGCGAGCAGACCCGCGAGCACGCGCGCGAAGGGTACCGGCAGCCCGGCCGATGCGGGCGGCGATGATTTGAGCGCGGTGGACATCATGTTCCAGGCGGATTCTGGCATGCCAGACTGGCGCCGGGAACCTCCTTGCGGCATCTGGCCCCCACCATGTCCGAGCAGGCCGAACTCCGTCTGGATCTCCGAGGTCTCAAGTGTCCGCTGCCGGCGCTGAGGACACGCGTGGCGCTGGCGCGCCTGCGACCGGGCGACGTCCTCACGGTCGAATGCACCGATCCGCTCGCCGGCATCGACATCCCTCACCTGGTCCGGGAGACCGGCGACAGCCTCGAAGGGTCGGAGCGGGTCGGAGACGCGATGATCTTCCGGATCCGCAAGGAGCCTTTCATGCCTTCGGAAAGCTCCGGCTGAGAAAGGGAGATCCGGCAAGGCCGAACCGCCAGGGCAGGTCGACGGCCTTGCTGATCCCGATCCGCGGACCCGCGACGATCGGCAAAGCCGTCCCGCTCCGCGCCTCGAGATCGAAGGGCGGCTGACGGAGCGACAGGCTGTCATGCGCGATCGTGATGCCCAGCGCCTGGGTGAGGCGGCCGGGGCCCGCGCACAACGCCCGCATCTCTGCGACGCCGCGCCTCGACCGCATGGTGTCGAGCCCCGCGGTTGGCTCCAGCGCCCGGATCAGGACCGCGCTGCCACGCCCTTCGTCCCCGCAGACGAAGTTGAGGCACCAGTGGATCCCATACGACCGATAGACGTATGCCCGCCCGGGCGGGCCGAACATAGCCGCGTTCCGACGGGTCGGTCCCGAGAAGCTGTGCGAGGCCGGGTCCTCCCGATCATAGGCCTCCGTCTCGACGATGATGCCGCCGATACCGTCCAGCATGAGCGTCGAGCCGATGAGGTCCCGGGCGACTGCGACGACCGGACGAGCGAAAAACCGCTCGTCCAGGGTCTGGGCCGCACGCGCGGGTTGCGCCGGCTCGGTTGATCTTTCACTCACAGCGTCCATACGACCTCAACGAACAGGCTGCCCGAGGGCGACCTGGCTGCAATGCGACGAGCCGAGAAGGGCGAGATGTCAGTCAAGATCCTGGACGTGAAGGAGGTGACGCAGCCGATCGCCTCGCCCATCCGCAACGCCTATATCGATTTCAGCAAGATGACGACGAGCCTCGTGGCCGTCGTCACGGACGTGGTGCGCGACGGGCGCCGCGTCGTCGGATACGGCTTCAACTCGAATGGGCGCTACGGCCAGGGCGGGCTGATCCGCGAGCGCTTCCGCGACCGCATCCTCGGCGCGGAGCCCGCGACGCTGCTGGACGAGAGCGGCAAGAACCTGGACCCGGACAAGGTCTGGGCCGCCATGATGCAGAACGAGAAGCCCGGCGGTCACGGTGAGCGCTCGGTCGCGGTGGGCACGATCGACATGGCGGTCTGGGACGCGGTCGCCAAGATCGAGGGCAAGCCGCTCTTCCGCCTCCTTGCGGAGCGGCATGGCCGCGAGGCCAATCCGCGCGTCTTCGTCTACGCGGCCGGCGGCTATTACTACCCGGGCAAGGACGATTCCGCGCTGCGCGCCGAGATGCGCAGCTACGTCGAGCGTGGCTACAACGTCGTGAAGATGAAGATCGGCGGCGCCCCGCTCGACGAGGACCGTCGCCGCATCGAGGCGGTCCTCGAGGAGATCGAGGGAGACGCCCAGCTCGCCGTTGACGCGAACGGCCGCTTTGATCTCGTCACCGCCATCGACTACGCCCGCATGCTGCGGGAATACCCGCTCTTCTGGTACGAGGAGGCCGGCGACCCGCTCGACTACGCGCTACAGGCCGCCCTCTCGGAGTTCTATCCCGGCCCGATGGCGACCGGTGAGAACCTCTTCTCGCACCAGGATGCCCGCAATCTCCTGCGCTATGGCGGGATGCGGCCGGACCGCGACTGGCTGCAATTCGACTGCGCGCTCTCCTACGGCCTTTGCGAGTATCTGCGCACGCTCGATGTCCTGACCGGGATGGGCTGGTCGCCCTCACGCTGCATCCCGCATGGCGGGCACCAGATGTCGCTGAACATCGCAGCGGGGCTGCAACTCGGCGGCAACGAGAGCTATCCGGACCTCTTCCAGCCCTATGGCGGCTTCCCGGACGGCGTGAAGGTCGAGGATGGGTGCATCGTCATGCCCGACCTCCCGGGCATCGGCTTCGAGGGCAAATCGGACCTTATCCGGGTGATGCGCGAACTCGCCGAATAGGCAAGGCCTCATCATCTTCAACAAAGACATGGAACCAGCCCGCCGAAGTTGAACTTACCCTGACCACTCGCTCAAGCTTTCCGCGTCGCGAGTGGTTGATGGGCTAGGACGCGTCGCGCGTGTCCGGGGCGGAGGAACGGTTTCGCATGCGTTATGGTTCGACGAAGAGAGTTCTCGTCACCGGCGGAGCCGGTTTCCTCGGCTCCCACCTCTGCGAAAGGCTGCTCGCCCAGGGTCACGAAGTCCTCTGCGTCGACAACTTCTTCACCGGCACGCGACGCAACATTCGCAAGCTGCTCGACCATGAGCGATTCGAGTTGAAGCGCCACGACGTGACCTTCCCGCTCTATGTCGAGGTCGACGAAATCTACAATCTGGCCTGTCCGGCCTCGCCGATTCACTATCAGTTCGATCCCGTACAAACGACGAAGACCAGCGTAATTGGCGCGATCAACATGCTCGGGCTCGCCAAGCGGGTTCGAGCACGGATCATGCAGGCCTCGACCTCGGAGGTTTACGGCGATCCCGAGGTGCATCCGCAGCCGGAAGCTTACTGGGGGCGGGTCAACCCGCACGGGCTTCGCTCCTGCTACGACGAGGGCAAGCGCTGCGCCGAGACCCTGTTCTTCGACTATCACCGCCAGCATCGGCTGGAGATCAAGGTGGCGCGGATCTTCAACACCTACGGCCCGCGCATGCATCCGAATGACGGCCGTGTCGTCTCGAACCTGATCGTCCAGGCCCTCAAGGGCGAGCCGATCACGGTCTATGGCGACGGCTCGCAGACCCGTTCCTTCTGCTACGCGGACGATCTGATCGACGGCTTCCTGAAGCTGATGGCCGCGCCCGCGGATGTCACGGGGCCGATCAACCTCGGCAATCCGGGAGAGTTCTCCATCGCCGAACTGGCCGAGATCGTCCTCGACCTGACCGGTTCCCGGTCCAAGGTCGTCCATAAGCAGCTTCCCGCCGACGATCCGCGCCAGCGGCGTCCCGACATCGCCGTCGCCCAGGCCGAGCTGGGTTGGGAGCCCAGGGTGCAGTTGAGGGAAGGGCTCGTCCGCACCATCGCCTATTTCGAGGAGCTCCTCAGCGAGGAAGGGACCCTGCAGGCGCCGGCTCCGAAGCGTAGCCAGACCTACAAGGCTGTGGCGAACGGCAATGGCAGCGGAGGCGCCCCCACGGCAAAGCCGACAGCGCGGGCGAGGGTGGTGACCGCAGGAACGGCGGTAAACTAGCCGCTCTGACCTACCGGCAGGAGCGCCAGCCTTCCCGGTTGCCCCGGGTGTAGTGGCACAGGCCCATGGACCGGAGGGTTGAGCCGATCTGCCGGCGTTCCGTGCAGGCCTCCTGCCTGGCGACGGATACCTGCGCCCGGCAGCGTTGCCGCGCATCAAGCCAGAGCTTCGTCAGGCGGCGGGTGTCCCGGACCTTGGTCCATGAAGCCTCGGGATCCGCAGGTGGGAGCGGCTCCTCGATGGCGGCCGAGTCCGGGCAGCGGATCAGATCCCGTGAGCGTGGGCGCTTGTTCGCCGGGAGGTAGAAGACCGCACTCTCGCGGGATTTCGGAAAAAGCCGCATCATGCGCTGGCCTGGAGCGGCGCTGCATTGGAGGACGAAGAACAGGGAGCCGTCGCCTCGCGACCACCGGTCCGCGATGTTGCAGGTCTCGTGGTAGTCCGTGATCTCCCCGGCCGTGATGGTCAGCCGGGTCTCGTCCTCGTCCGTCGATAAGGTGCAGCTATCGAGGTCGCGAGACCATACGCCTTCGTGAGTGGCCGGAACGGCGCTGGCCGGAATGGACGAGAGGCTCAGAAGCGCAAGGCCCAGAAATGCCCCGGAGACGGCGCGAGCGGCGTTGGTCTCGCGTGAGTGCGCGGGAGCCTGCCCGCAATGTGCGGTTTGGAGACGCGGGAACGATGACAGGGAACACCTCGGGCCATTTCAATGACGAAACGTCCCGAGGATGCCACGGTTTCGTCGCGCACCGAACCCAGAGCTCGCCGTGAGAATAAGGCGCCGCCCGTCAGAGACGCGTGGGAGCGGGCGGGGCCTCAATGATACGCGAGGAGCCAGCCCACGCTGAGCAGGGGCGCAATCACCCCCAGGGTGAAGCACAAGATCACGTTCGGCATCTTCGTCACCGCGATATCGGAGCGCCCCGAGGGCGCGGATTGTTGCCAGGAAAACGGACATGGGGATTTCCCTGTTCCATCTCGGGACATCGCGGTGGCTTGACACGAGGCCGCACTTCTGCGTCGTGTATAGAACGTATAGTGAACAAGAGTCTCAGAACGCTGTGGGCTGCTGCTGTTCTGGCTTGTTCGCCGGGCGGCTTGGGCGGATAAGGCGCTGAGCTCAGGAAAGGTGGTGTCGCATGGCCGGCAGCGTGAACAAGGTTATTCTCGTCGGCAATCTCGGCCGGGATCCGGAGGTGCGCCGGATGGGATCGGGCGATCCGGTGGTGAACCTGCGCATCGCGACCTCCGAAACCTGGAAGGACAAGGGGACGGGCGAGCGGAAGGAAAAGACCGAGTGGCACTCGGTCGTGATCTTCAACGAGAATCTCGGCCGCGTCGCGGAGCAGTACCTGCGCAAGGGCTCCAAGGTTTACATCGAGGGCCAGCTGCAGACCCGGAAATGGACCGATCAGTCGGGCCAGGAGAAGTACACGACCGAGATCGTGCTCCAGCGCTTCCGCGGCGAGTTGACGATCCTCGACAGCCGGGCAGGCGGCGGATCGGAATACGGGGACGAGCCCGGGCAGGTCAGCCGGGGCGGTGATTTCGGCCGGTCCGGTCCGATGGAGAAGCGTCCCGCCACGGCCAGCGGAGGAGGTGGGGGTGGCGGCAACTCGCGCGGCGGCTATTCCAACGATCTCGACGACGACATTCCCTTCTAGTCCCTGAGCCCGATCGATCGCGTGACATCCTCCCTCAGCGCCCTGGACGACGCCGCCGTCGTCGCGGGCATCGCCGCCTGGGCGCGGGTGGAGAGCCCGACCCACGATGCGGCGGGCGTCAACCGCGCCATGGACCTCGTCGCCGCCGAGGCCGGCGAGGCCGGGCTGGCGACCGAGCGCATCGCGGGCCGGGACGGGCTCGGCGATAGCATCCTGCTGCGTGCCGGCCGGGGATCACAGGATCGGGGGATCCTGGTGCTCTCGCATCTCGATACGGTCCATCCCGTCGGCACGCTCGCGCGGGACCTTCCGGTAAGGGTCGACGGAGACCGTCTGTACGGCCCTGGCGTCTACGACATGAAGGGCGGGGCATGGCTCGCCTTCCAGGCCTTCAAGGAGGTCGCGCGGGCCGGAAGGGCCGCGCTGCCGCTGACCTTCCTGTTCACGCCAGACGAGGAGATCGGCTCGCCCACGACCCGCGCCATCATCGAGGATCTGGGCCGCAACTCGGCCTATGTGCTCGTGACGGAGCCGGGCCGTGACGGCGGCAAGGTCGTCACCTCCCGAAAGGGCGTCGGGCGCTTCGTCGTGGAGATCGAGGGGCGCCCCTCCCATGCCGGGACGCGGCATGCGGACGGCCGCAGCGCGATCCGCGAAGCCGCACACCAGATCCTCGCGATCGAGGGCCTCACCGACTACGCCCGCGGCGTGACGACGAATGTCGGGTCGATCTCGGGCGGGACGGCCGAAAACGTCGTGCCGCAGCATTGCCGCTTCACGGTCGACCTGCGCGTCGAGACGCATGCGGACGGCGAGGCGTATTCGAACAGGATCCTCGGCCTTTCGCCCGTCGGGGACGGCCTGCGGCTCCGCGTGACCGGCGGGATGAACCGGCCGCCCTACGAGCGATCGCCCGAGACGGGACGGCTCTACGAACAGGCTCGTGCCTTCGCCGGCGAACTCGGCTTCGCGCTGGGCGAGGTGCCGCGGACGGGCGGTGGCTCGGACGGCAACTTCACGGCCGCGCTCGGCATCCCGACGCTCGACGGACTGGGGATCGACGGCGACGGCGCGCACACCCTGCAGGAATACGGGCTGATCTCGTCGGTCCGGCCGAGGATGCGGCTGATGGCCCGCCTCCTGGAAGAGCTGCACTGATTCGGAGACTCGGCCCGTTCGGCCGCGTGGCGCGGTTGCCCCAGCGGCCTGGACGTCCCATATAATACCCCATCAAGATCTTGGCCGGCTTCACGAATTCGGCGAAGACCCTGCCCGGACACATTCCCTAGGTTGCGGGCGGGGCGCATCTCGTGTGCTAAGCCGCGCTGACCTGAATTCGGACGAAACGTTTGGCTGACGAGACGGACAACACCGGCGATCCCGGCTTCACTCCGGCTGCTGACATCAAGCCGGTGTCGATCACCGACGAGATGCGGCGCTCCTATCTCGATTACGCGATGAGCGTGATCGTGAGCCGGGCCCTGCCCGACGTGCGCGACGGCCTCAAGCCCGTGCACCGGCGCATCCTGTTCGCGATGTACGAGGGCAATCTCGTCCCCGAGCGGCCCTATGTGAAATGCGCCCGCGTCGTCGGTGACGTGATGGCGAAGTACCATCCGCATGGCGACGGCGCGATCTACGACGCGCTCGTCCGCATGGCGCAGGACTTCTCCATGCGGCTGCCCCTCATCGATGGGCAGGGCAATTTCGGCTCCGTCGACGGCGACCCACCGGCTGCCTACCGGTACACCGAGTGCCGGCTGCAGCGCGCAGCCGTGCCGCTCCTCGACGACATCGACAAGGACACGGTCGACCACGTCCCGAACTACGATGGGAAGGAGAGCGAGCCCTCCGTCCTTCCGGCGAAGTTCCCGAACCTTCTTGTCAACGGCGCGGGCGGCATCGCCGTCGGCATGGCGACCAACATCCCGCCGCACAATCTCGGCGAGGTGGTGGACGCCTGCATCGCCTATATCGACGATCCGGCGATCTCGCTGGAAAGCCTGATGGAGATCGTCCCGGGGCCGGACTTCCCGACGGGCGGCTCGATCCTCGGCCGGGCCGGCATCCGCTCGGCCTACCAGACCGGCCGCGGCTCGATCCTGATGCGCTGCAAGTGGGACACGGAGGAGATCCGCGACCGCCAGGCCGTGATCATCACCGAGATCCCCTATCAGGTGAACAAGCAGACGCTGATCGAGCGGATCGCGGAGCTCGTGCGCGAGAAGCGCGTCGAGGGCATCGCCGCGATGCGCGACGAGTCCGATCGCGACGGCATGCGCATCGTCCTCGAGATCAAGCGCGACTCGATGGCCGAGGTCGTCCTCAACCAGCTCTATCGCTACACGCCGCTCCAGACGAGCTTCGGGGCCAACATGGTCGCCCTGAACGGCGGCCGGCCGGAGACGATGACGCTGCAGGACATGATCCGCGCGTTCGTCGAGTTCCGCGAGGTGGTCGTCAGCCGGCGCACCAAGTTCCTGCTCGGCCGGGCTCGCGATCGCGCCCACGTCCTGTGCGGCCTCGCCATTGCGGTCGCCAACATCGACGAGGTGATCCGGCTCATCCGGACGGCTCCCGATCCGAATACGGCCCGCGAGCAACTGATGGCCCGCAACTGGCCCGCCGCCGATATCGGACCGCTGATCGCCCTCGTGGACGACCCGCGTCACAAGATCCAGGACGACAACACCTACCGCCTCTCTGAGGCCCAGGCGCGCGCCATCCTCGACCTGCGCCTGCAGCGTCTCACGGCGCTGGGCCGAGACGAAATTGGCGATGAGCTTCAGAAGCTTGCGGCCGAAATCTCAGAGTATCTCGAGATCCTGCGGTCGCGCGAGCGCATCCTGGGAATCGTCAAGGACGAGCTCCGTGCCGTCCGCCAGGCGTTCGCCACCCCCCGCAAGACGCAGATCCTCGACTGGGATTCGAACGTCGAGGACGAAGACCTGATCCAGCGCGAGGACATGGTTGTCACCGTGTCCCACGCCGGCTACATCAAGCGCGTTCCGCTCTCGACCTACCGGGCGCAGAAGCGCGGCGGCAAGGGCCGCTCCGGCATGCAGACGCGGGACGAGGATTTCGTCACGCGCCTGTTCGTCGCGAGCACCCACACGCCCATCCTGTTCTTCTCGTCCCGTGGCCAGGCCTACAAGGAGAAGGTGTGGCGGCTGCCGCTCGCGGCCCCGAACGCGCGCGGCAAGGCGCTGGTGAACATGCTGCCACTCCAGGAGGGCGAGCGCATCACCACCATCATGCCGCTGCCCGAGGACGAGGGATCCTGGGAGCAGCTCGACGTGATGTTCGCCACGGCCTGCGGGAACGTGCGGCGCAACAAGCTGTCCGACTTCGTGCAGGTGAACCGCAACGGCAAGATCGCGATGAAGCTCGACGAGGGCGATCGCATCGTGGGTGTCGCCACCTGCCGCGAGGCGGCCGACGACCATCCGGGCCATGACGTCCTCCTCACGAGCGCGGGCGGGCAATGCGTCCGCTTCCCGGTTTCCGAGGTCCGTGTCTTCAAGGGCCGGGACTCGACCGGCGTGCGCGGCATCGCCCTCGCCAAGGGGGACGAGGTCATCTCGATGTCGATCCTCCAGCATTTCGAGGCGACGCCCGAGGAGCGCGCGACCTACCTGAAGGATTCGATGGCGCGGCGCCGGGCTGGCGGCTCGGAGCCCATCGACGACACCGCGGGAGCGACCGACGGGGCCGAGGAGGGCGTCTCCGCGGAGGTGGAACTCGGCGACAAGCGCATCCAGATGGAGCTCGCGGAGCAGTTCGTGCTCACGCTTTCCGAAAAGGGCTTCGGCAAGCGGACATCGTCCTTCGCCTATCGCACCACGCGGCGCGGCGGGAAGGGCATCGTCGCCATGTCGATGTCGGAGCGCAACGGCCGGATCGCGGCGTCCTTCCCGGTCGGGGAGCACGACCAGATCATGCTCGTAACGGACGGCGGCCAGCTCATCCGCGTGCCCGTCAATGGCATCCGGATCGCCGGGCGATCGACACAGGGCGTCACGGTGTTCAACACCGGGCCGAACGAGAAGGTGGTCTCGGTCGAGCACCTGGAGGGCGAGGAGGACGACACCCCGCCGCCTGAGGCCGACGAGATCGCGGAAGGCGGCGCGCCCGACGCCTCGGTCTAGGGCAGGGCCGGGAAGGCGGGCTTGCCCGCCTTCTCGGGAGCCGCTAACCCGCCCCCATGCCGCGCATCGCTCTCTACACGGGCACCTTCGACCCGGTCACCAACGGACATCTCGACGTCGTGCGCCGGGCTGCCCGGATCGCCGACAAAGTCGTCGTGGCTGCCGGGATCCACTCCTCCAAGACGCCGATCTTCTCCGTCGAGGAGCGGCTGGAGATGCTGCGGGAGGTGTGCGGCCCGGTGGTTGCCGAAGCGGGAGCGGAGCTCGAGGTCGCGACCTTCAAGGACCTCGCCATCGACGCGGCCCGCCGGCATGGCGCGACGATCATCGTTCGCGGCCTCCGGGACGGGACCGACCTCGACTACGAGATGCAGATGGGCGCCATGAACGAGACGATGGCACCCGACATCCACACGGTCTTCGTGCCCGCCTCGCCGGCCGTCCGCCCCATCACGGCCACTCTTGTGCGTCAGGTCGCGGCGATGGGCGGCGACGTCTCGGCCTTCGTGCCCCCGGGCGTCGCCAGGCGCATCAAGGCCAAGTTCGCCTGAAAACACCGGCCGAGCCGGCAAGGGACAGCAGGATCACAGGATGACGGGATCAAGCCTTACCCGCCGCGGCGCAGCGGCGACCATTGCCGCTGCGCTCGCCACGCCCGCTCTCGCTCAGCAGGGCGGCGCGGACCCGCAGAATACGGTCTATCTCGAAACCAAGGACGGCCGGATCACGATCCGCCTCAGGCCTGACCTCGCCCCCAAGCACGTGGCGCAGATCAAGACGCTCGTGAAGCGCGGCTTCTATGACGGCCTCACGTTCCACCGCGTGATCGACGGCTTCATGGCGCAGACCGGCGACCCGAAGGGCAACGGCACGGGCGGATCCGACCTGCCGAACATCCCGGCCGAGTTCTCGTCCGCGCCGTTCAAGCGCGGCACCGTGGGGATGGCGCGTTCGCAGAACCCGAACTCGGCGAACTCGCAGTTCTTCATCTGCTTCGGCGATGCGAGCTTCCTGAACAACCAGTACACCGTAATCGGTGAGGTCACGGCTGGCCTCGACATCCTCGACAAGATCAAGAAGGGAGACCGGAACGCCAATGGCTCCGTGTCCAATCCCGACAAGATCGTCCGCATGCGCCTCGCGGCAGACGCGTAAGTAAGGAGAGCACCCAATGGCCGATCCGGAGAACACGCTCGTCCTCGAGACGACGAAGGGCAGGGTGGTGATCGAGCTCCGGCCCGATCTCGCCCCGCTGCATGTCGAGCGGATCAAGACGCTCGCCCGCGAGAAGTTCTACGACGGGGTGCCTTTCCACCGCGTCATTGAGGGCTTCATGGCGCAGTCCGGCGATCCGACCGGCACCGGGACGGGAGGCTCCAAGCACCCCGACCTGAAGGCCGAGTTCAACGCCGAGCCGCACGTCCGGGGCGTCTGCTCCATGGCGCGCACGAGCAATCCGAACTCGGCGAACTCGCAGTTCTTCATCTGCTTCGACGACGCCCGCTTCCTCGACAAGCAATACACGGTGTGGGGGAAGGTCGTCGAAGGCATGGAGAACATCGACAAGGTGAAGCGCGGCGAGCCGGTTCGCGATCCCGACCGGATCACCTCGATGCGGGTTCAGGCCGACGCGGCCTGATCTGGCCAGGGAATTCGGGAGAATCGTGCGCGGCCGCCCGGGCGGCCGCGCCTGACCCATGCGTGTCGATGCGTTCGATTTCGAGCTGCCGCCCGAGCTGATCGCGCTTCGGCCGGCAGAGCCGCGCGAGGCGGCCCGGCTGCTGGTCGTCCCTGCGTCCGGAGATTTCCAGGACCTCCAAGTCGGGGATCTGCCCCGGCTGCTCCGGCCCGGTGACGCCCTCGTCGTCAATGACACGAAGGTCGTTCCGGCGCGCCTGCGCGGGATCCGCGTTCGCGGCGACAACGTCGCCCGGCTTGAAATCATGCTCCATCAGCGCATCGGGCCGGACCGATGGCGCGCCTTTGCCCGGCCCGCAAAGCGGGTCCAGGTGGGCGAGCGAATCCGCTTCGGCGACAGTGGCGAGAGCACGGCCTGCTTCCTGGGCCAGCTTGATGCGGAGGTTGAAGAGAAGGGCGAAGGTGGCGACGTCACCTTGCGTTTCGCCTTTTCCGGCCCGACCCTCGACGAAGCCATCGCCGGGCTCGGGGAAATCCCGCTGCCGCCCTATATCGCGGGCCAGCGCCCGGCAGACGAGCGCGACAGGACGGATTACCAGACCGTCTTCGCGCGGGAGGAGGGTGCCGTGGCGGCACCCACGGCCGGCCTCCATTTCACGCCCGGCCTCATCGCGGCCGCCGAGGCGCGCGGGGTGAGCCTGCACAAGGTCACGCTCCATGTCGGCGCCGGCACCTTCCTGCCCGTGAAGGCCAACGAGACCGAGGAACACCGGATGCATGCCGAATGGGGCAGCATCAGCTCGGAGACCTCTGCGGCGCTCAACGAGGCCCGCGACCGGGGAGGGCGGGTGGTCGCAATCGGCACGACGGCCTTGCGCCTCCTCGAAAGCGCCGCGTCGGAGGATCACAGGATCAAAGCCTTCGAGGGCTGGACGGACATCTTCATCACCCCCGGCTATTCCTTCCGGGCCGTCGATTGCCTGATGACGAATTTCCACCTGCCGCGCTCGACCCTTTTCATGCTCGTTTCGGCCTTTTCGGGTCTGGAGCGTATGCAACACGCCTACCGGCATGCGATCGCGGCCGGCTACCGCTTCTACTCCTACGGCGACCCCTGCTTCCTCGAGCGCGCCCAGACCGGCCGATGACCGACACCTTTTCGTTCGCTCTCTCCGCGACCGATGGCGAGGCCCGCATGGGCGAGATCAGAACGCCCCGGGGCAACATCAGGACGCCCGCCTTCATGCCCGTCGGCACGGCCGGCACCGTCAAGGCGATGCTGCCCGAGCAGGTGCGCGAGGCGGGCGCCGACATCGTCCTCGGGAACACCTACCATCTGATGCTGCGGCCGGGCGCGGAGCGCGTCGCGCGGCTCGGCGGCCTGCACCGGATGATGAACTGGCCGCGGCCGATCCTGACCGATTCCGGCGGGTTCCAAGTCATGTCGCTGTCGGCGCTGCGGAAGATCGACGAGCGCGGCGTCACCTTCCAGTCGCATATCGACGGCTCCCGCCACGAACTGACGCCCGAGCGCTCGATCGAGATCCAGGGCCTGCTCGGCTCCGACATCCAGATGCAGCTCGACGAATGCGTGAAGCTGCCCTGCTCCGATGCGGTCGCGGAGAAGGCCATGCATCTGTCCCTGCGCTGGGCCGAGCGGTGCCGGGTCGCCTTCGGCGAACAGCCTGGGCGCGCAATGTTCGGCATCGTGCAAGGCGGGGCCGTAGAGGCGCTTCGCGTCGAGAGCGCGCGGGAGCTGACCCAGCTCGGCTTGAAGGGCTACGCGATCGGCGGCCTGGCCGTCGGCGAGCTGCAGGAGGTCATGCTGCGCATGATCGAGACCGTCATGCCGCACCTGCCCGCCAGCAAGCCGCATTATCTGATGGGCGTCGGCACGCCGGACGATATCGTCGAGGCCGTGCGGCGCGGAATCGACATGTTCGACTGCGTGATGCCGACGCGGGCGGGGCGGCACGGCCAGGCCTATACGCGCTTCGGCCGGCTCAACCTCCGCAACGCCATCCACGCCGACGATCCCCGCCCGCTCGACCCGGATTCGCCCTGCCCGGCCGCGAGGACCTATTCGCGCGCCTACCTGCACCACCTCGTCCGCTCGGGCGAGATCCTGGGAATGATCCTGCTGACCTGGAATAACATCTGGTATTACCAGCGCTTGATGGCGGGTCTTCGCAAAGCGATCGAGGAAGGCTGCCTCGCCGACCACATCGCCGTCGTGAAGGAAGACTGGGCGCGCGGATGGCCGGAGAGCCCTCGGACGGCAGAAGGCGTTCCTGCTGCGGCCGAACTCTGAGGCCGGACGCTGCCCTATGGGAGGCGAGGACGTGGGCGCGCGCTGCGTTTTCGCAGCCCTACCCGCAACGCAGCATTTGACCCCGCACCCACATTGCCCCTATCTGGCGCTGACCGAGCGCGTAGCTCAGCTGGTAGAGCAACGGACTTTTAATCTGTAGGTCCTGGGTTCGAGTCCCAGCGCGCTCACCACCCGTCGATCCTCAGCAAGAAGAGAGCCGGTCCGGGCGGGATCTGTCCCAGCTGATGACGGCTCTCGTGCAGCCCGGCCTCGAGCGGATGGCTGCCATGCCTCACCGTGTTGAGAGCCTCCTCAGACGGCTTGAAGGCGATTCTTTCGGTTGAAGGCGTGCCGAAAGCTGGCCAATATCTGCCATCGCTGATCGGCCTCCCGGCTCTGGCAGGCTCGGTTACGCAGCGCATGCCCGCGGCGACGCTGCCTGCGGAAGCGCGCGTTGCGCCCGCCTGATCAACCTCGAGGCGCCTCTTCGGGGAGGCCTTCATGGCAGGCGAAATACGCCTTACGTCGCGGACGGCGGATCCGCGAAGCACGCTCGTTCACCTCGCGAAACGGCTTGGCGTGACGACAAGTGCGGAAGCACGTGGCGAGCTTTTCGCGGCCTTCCTGCGCGAGGAGCAGGCGCTGAGCGATTCCGAGGCGGCCGGCATCATCCAGTCCTGCCTCGACGAGTGCCTCCTCAAGCTGGAGAGACATTCAGCGCTTGCGCAGGAGCAACTCGCCGCCCTGACGAACCTGGCAGATCTCCACTTTTTCCTGGCCGGCCGGGCCGAGCGCCGCATCGGCGGCGTCACGACTGCCTCCGCAGGTGTCTCGCGTCCGCGCGGGGCGGCCGGCCCGTCCCGGCGACCGTCGGCTCGGCAGATCACGCGATCTCCTGACGCTCGTCGGGCCAGCCGGACGGGCTGACCCGGCGGGCTCCCTCGCTTTGGTCATTCCCGGTCCAGTGTTTCGAAGAGGAACTCCAACGACCAAGCGGGGGCACGATCATGGGGATTGTCGGGCGGGTGGGAAGCGCGGCTGCGCTGCTCTTGGCTAGCGCGGGCGCGTCCCCTGGGAATGCGGCTCCGGACCTGGCGCGCTATCAGGGCGCTTGGCTCGAAGGAAGCACCCCATGTGAGGAGACCTTCACGCGGACCGGCCGAGGAATCACGTTCCGCAGCCCCGTGAGCCCGTTCGCGCCGGCGTTCATCATCTCGGGCAGCCGGCTGCGCACCCCCTCGGCGACCTGCCGCATCAAGGGCGTCAAGCAATCGGGCGATCGCGAGAGCCTTCTGCTCGACTGCGCAACCTCCGTCGCGGTGAGCGACGTGGCCGTGCTCATGTCGCCTTCCGGAGACGTCCTGAAACGATTTACGGGCTCAGCCGACCCCGTCGGCATGGCCTATAGAAGGTGCAAGCTCTAGCGGACGCCCGTCAGAGAACGGTCTCGACGCGGCCGCCTCATCCAATCGCCGGCCGCGTTGGAGCAGGACGGCGGCCGCGCGGCTCAGTCCGTGTCCCGTGGTGTGGCGAGGACGCTGTCCGATCCCTTGGTGAACCGCAATTCCCGCTCGAGTTGCCGTGCTTCATCCTCTCGCCCGATCCAGCGCAGCTTTCGGATCATTTTCACCTTGTGAGTGTGATCGTCCAGGCTGGACGGAGAGTGCGAAGCGTTCGTCCGATCGACCGCCGTCTCCATGAACTCCTCCGGTATTTTTCTTGATGGGGCGTACGGCTACGGCCCTTGCTTCAAGCTCACTTGATCCCTTGGGGCCGAAAACAAGGAAGCCGATGTCCGTGGCGCGGGGCAGCCATGATCCAGCGCCTCAATCATCATACAGCAGGACCAAAATCGGAAAAACTGCGATGAAGTGTCGTGAGGTCACGATTTATCGTCGCGCCGTAGCCCAAATGATCTACGCATTATCCTTCTTTTTGCGGACTTGCTGCGCAAGGTATTGGCAACATGCAGGGCAAAGTGCTTTCGTGTGTTGAGTGAAGCTGGGTCGGGTGACGTTGAAGACGATGCTGCGGTCAGGCGAACGGTCACGCCGAAGCAATGGCGCGAAGAGCTCTCTCGCGGAGCATCTCATCCCAATCCTGCACCGGCTGGAGGCGGAGGCGGACCCCTCCGTCCGGGAGACGCTGAAGCGCTCCTTCCTGGCCGAGGAAGACCGCTGTTCGTCGGTGGCCGACAAGGCCGCCGCCGTGCAGGGCTTTGCCGACGAGTATGGCCAGAAGCTCGAACGGCAGAGGGCGATCACGGCCGAAGACAGCGCGCCGAACCATGCTCAATCCGACTTGCTCGCCCGGATCGTCGACGTCGACCTGTTTCTCAGGAGCCGCGCGACCGTGCTGACCAACAAGCTGAACGGCATCCTGTAGCTGACACTCTCATGTGGGGACGCCGACCACGGTCCGGGCGTCCCTGCCGGATCGAGGTCTGCGCGGCTTGCTCGACGGGCGGCCGAGGTCCCTCTTGCTTGCTGCCCGCCAGGCGCTCGGCGTCTGCCCCGACCAGCGCCGGAAGGCGCGCGTGAAAGCCGCAGCCTCGGAGAAGTCCAAGGCTGCCGCGATCTGCGCCAGGCTTATGGTCGTATCGCGCAAGAGCTGCCGGGCGATTTCGTAGCGGATCTCGCTGACGACGATCTTGAAGCTGCGACCTTCAGGCTGCAGGCGGCGATTGAGGGTGCGCCGGTGCATCGCCAGGCGGCGGGCGACGTCCCTTGCCGGGCACCGGTCCCGGATAAGCTCCGTCCGCAACAGGCGGCGCAGCTCGTCCGTGAACGCGCGGGGCGAATCCTCCTCGAGCCGCAGGATCTTGTCCTCCAACTCGCGGTACAGCACCGGGTCGGCAGTCCGGAGCGGGACGGCGAGCGCGGCCGCTGGAAAGACCAGCGCGGCCATCTCCTGATCGAAGCGGAGTGGTGCGCGGAAGAAGCGCCGATAGGGCTCTATGTCGGCTGGTCTCGCGCGGGGCAGCATGACCTCGGCGGGCGCCCAATCCTCGGCCAGAAGCTCGCGTATGATCTTCACGCTGACCGCGAGCGCGCCCTCCGAGTGGAGGGCCGCACCCCGGGCTCCGGGCTGGTACGGCGAGTAGCTCAGCACCGCGAGGTCGTCCTCGGCGGTCAGCCGGACGACCGCACCGCGGTTCTGAAGGCAGAGATGACGCTCGAGCGAGTGAAGGGCCTGCCGAAGGGTTCCGGAGCTGCCCATCAGGGCTCCCAGCAGGTGAAGCGAGCCGAGACTGGCCCGGCTTCCTACGAGGATGCCGAGATGGGGGCAGCCCGTCTGCTCTGCTGCCAGCGAGATGATGTTTCCGATCGCCGTGAACGGCACGAGGTTCTTCGGTGAACGGAAGATCCGCGGATCGATTCCCGCCTCGGCGATGATCCGGTCTGGGTCCTCGCCGAGTTCGCGGATGACCGGCCGGATCTCCTGCAGCACGCCGAGGTTGATGAAGCCGGGGGGCGCTGCCCGGTCCAGCCAGTCCTGCTGGACGACGGGATGGATGCGACCTTGAAGGCGGGTCGCTGCTGGGTTCGTGTCTGAAGCCATTTCGACCGGCTCCGTCGTTAGTGATGCGGCCAACTCTTCGGCCCGCCGCTGCGGCGGCATCGAATTGGCCCGGACAACCGCCAGATCTGGCTCCGCGACCGCTAATCCAGCCTCACGTTCACGCCCCCGAGATCCAGCGAGGCCTCGAAGCCAAGCTGCCTCCCCTGCAACTCGAGGACGACGCCCTTCTCGTTCTGCAGCCTCGCGACCTTCCCTCCTCCAATCACGGACAATCCGGCGGAGCCGACCGAGTAGGAGCCGGTAATATCCTCCGGACGGCGAAGGTTGTAAGCCTTCCCGACCAGATCCGCTCGGGCTACCCCGATCGTGCCAGCCGTTATCCCGTCGACCCGGAGCCGATAGTTCCGGCCCTTGAACTGGAGGTTTCCGGAGCCGCCGCCCACCCCGATGATGAACCCGGCCTTCGCGATGTTGAAGCGCACCCGTCCGGTCGCAGCTTCGGCGACGGAGGTTCCGGCAACGGCAAGCGCAAGCAGAGCCGCAGCGAAACGGCCGAGATGGTGGTTACGGAGCATGGACGCCCTCCTACTGCCCGAGCGGCAGCAGCAGGTTCTCGGGACAGTGGTCCGGCGGCTTGACCTTTTGGGTCATGCTTCGGACGCCCCGGCGGGCCGCCCTCAGCTCTGCTCGCCGAAGCGCTCGGGGACGTGAAGGCTTGCCTCTGTCGCCTCGAGCACCTCTCCAACCTCGACGCCCTCGGCGGTCTCGACGAGAGTCGCGCGGCCGTCGGGGAACGCGATGACCGCCAACTCGGTCACGATCAGGTCGACGCGGCGATCGGACGTGAGCGGAAGCGAGCATCGCTTCACGATCTTCGACTTGCCCTTGGCGCTGTGCTGCATGGCGACAATGACCCGCCTCGCGCCCGTGACCAGGTCCATCGCGCCGCCCATGCCGGGAACCATCTTCCCGGGGATCATCCAGTTCGCGAGGTGGCCTGCCTCATCGACCTGCAGCCCGCCCAGCACCGTGAGATCGAGATGTCCCCCACGGATGAGAGCGAAGGATGTCGCGCTGTCGAAGGTGCTGGCTCCAGGCAGCGCGGTCACGGGTTTCCCGCCAGCATCGGTCAGCCACCTGAGCGCCATCCCGGTCTCCGGGACCGGGCCTGTCCCGATCAGCCCGTTCTCCGATTGGAAGAAGACATGCATCCCCGGAGGCACGAAATCCGCCACGAGGGTCGGAATGCCGATCCCGAGATTGACGAGCATGCCGTCTCGGAGTTCGCGGGCGATCCGCTTCGCTATCTGGTTAGGCGGATCGAGAAGCTCAGCATCGTGAGATGACATAATCCACCAGGGGGGCAGGCGTGACCACGTGGTCGGGCGCGATGACCCCGATCGGGACCACGTTCTCCGCGCAGACCACGACCGTATCGGCGGCCATCGCCATCAGGGGATTGAAGTTCCGTCCGGTGAGGGCGTAGGTCAGGTTGCCGAGGTAGTCGGCAAGGAATGCCTGGATCAGCGCGAAGTCGGCGCGGAGCGGAGGCTCCAGGAGGAAGGGGCGCCCATCCACCTCGATCACGCGCTTGCCCTCCTGCACGACGGTGCCCAATCCCGTCGGCGTCAGGACACCACCCAGCCCGCATCCCCCCGCGCGTATCCGCTCGGCCAGTGTCCCCTGGGGTACGAGAACCACCTCGAGGGAGCCCTCGATCATCTGCTGCTGGGTCTCGGCGTTCAGTCCGATGTGGCTCACGATCAGGCGCCGCAGCATCCGGCCTGAAACGAGCTTGCCGATCCCGATCCCGGGCCTTGCCGTGTCGTTCGCGATGACCGTCAGGCCGCGCCGCTGCTGACGCACGATCTCGTCGACGAGTTCCTCCGGGGTTCCGACGCCCATGAAGCCGCCGATCATCAGCGTCGCCCCATCCGGGATCAGCGCTACGGCGTCTTCCAGCGGGATGGACTTCATGCGCGAGTCCGGCAACCGTCGGGCCCAGTGGGCGGTCGCACAACGCCGCGCGCTTGATCCGATGAGACTCCGCTGCCACCTCAGGCCGGTCCTGATCCCCGACTACGCCGCGACCCGCTGGACCGCTTCCTCGAGGAGCTCGGTCATCTTGGCATGGATGTCCGCTTCGGACATCGCGATGCCCGCCCGCTCGAAATCGTCGCGGAGCTTCGTCTCGACTTCGAGCTCGCTCTTCTGGGAGAGCAGGCTTCTTTCGAAGCTGCCGACGTAGGCCGCAGCGGCGTCGCCGGCGAGGCCCAGCCGGGTCGCCGCCCACTGGCCGAGAAGCCTGTTCCGCAGGGCCGTCGCCCGGAAGCGCAATTCCTCCTGCCGGGCGAACAAGTTCTCGAAAGCGCGCTCGCGCTCGGTGAAGAGTGTCATCACGCACCTCGTCAGGGAGGTTGATCAGAACATCGCGATACGATTGCGCGTGGCGTTCCGGGTCAACCCGGCAGAAGCGCACAGCTCGCGCACGGCCCCGTGGCGGTGTCCCGTCGGATCAAGCTTGACCGCTTCCCGGGTCCAAACCTTCGCCTGCTCGCAACGAGTTTTCTCCGTCTGAAAGCCGGAGCGGGCGTGCTGCACCTCGCCTCCCCCTCGGGGGCTCGCGAGCCAGGCATCAGGAGAGGCGCGTGACCGTCGCAGCCGTGGAAAAGTCGACGCCCGAACCGCGTCGGCACGAGAAATACGACCGGCTGATTGCCGCGGCCAAGAAGCTTCCGAAGCTGCGCGTCGCCGTCGTTCACCCCTGCGACGAGGCCGCCCTGGGGGCCGCGCTCGACGCCTCCGAACTGGGCCTGATCGAGCCCATCCTGGTCGGGCCGAAGGCAAAGATCGAGACCGCCGCAAAGGCCCTGAAGACCGATCTGTCGCCATTCCGGCTGGTCGATGCCGCTCACAGCGATGATGCCGCCGCCCAGGCCGTGGGGCTCGTCCGCTGCGGGGAGGCCGAAGCCCTGATGAAGGGCAGCCTGCACACGGACGAGTTGATGGGCGCGGTGGTCCGCAAGGATGGCGGGCTCAGGACCGCCCGCAGGATCAGCCACTGCTTCATCATGGACGTGCCGAGCCACGACCGCCCGCTGATCATCACGGACGCGGCCGTGAACATCGCGCCGACGCTCGAGGAGAAGCGCGACATCGTGCAGAACGCGATCGATCTCGCCAACGCCCTCGGTGCCGAGACGGTCAGGGTGGCCATCCTCTCCGCCATGGAGACCATCAACCCCAAGGTGCCATCCACGATCGATGCGGCCGCGCTCTGCAAGATGGCCGATCGCGGCCAGATCACGGGCGGGCTGCTCGACGGCCCGCTCGCGCTCGACAACGCGATCGACCTCGGGGCCGCACGCATCAAGAAGATCAGCTCGCCGGTCGCCGGGCAGGCCAACGTGCTCGTCGTGCCCGATCTCGAGGCGGGGAACGTGCTGGCGAAGAGCCTCACCTTCCTGACGGATGCCGATGCGGCCGGCATCGTGCTCGGCGCGCGGGTGCCGATCATCCTGACCAGCAGGGCGGATTCCCGCCTGACCCGGCTTGCCTCCTGCGCCGTGGCCTCGCTGGTCGCCAACGCGCAGCGCGCGACGCCCACAGGCCCCAAGGTCTGAGCCATGGTCTCCGTGCTGCTCGTCCTCAACGCCGGCTCCTCCAGCCTGAAGTTCCAGGTGTTCGAGGCCGTGGACGCGGGCGATCCGCAGCGCATCTTCCGAGGACAGTTCGAGGGATTGAGCGACGCTCCGCACTTCTCCGTCCGCGACGGTCACGACGCCGTTCTGGTCGATCGGAGCTGGACGGAACCGTTCGGGCATGAACAGGCCCTGAGGGAGCTCACCTCATGGCTGCGTGAGCATCGCGGCGAGTACCGGCTGGCGGCGATCGGGCACCGGGTCGTGCATGGCGGCATCCGCCATCACGGGCCCGTCCTGGTGGACGACGGGGTCCTGCGGGAGCTCGAGGCGCTGGAGCCGCTGGCGCCCCTGCACCAGCCGCACAACCTCGAGCCGATCCGGATCGTGCGCAGCATGATGCCGGATCTACCGCAGGTCGCCTGTTTCGACACGGCGTTCCACCGTCGCCAGCCGGAGGTCGCGCAGCTCTTCGCGCTGCCGCAGGACATGATCCGGATGGGAGTCAGGCGCTACGGCTTCCACGGGCTGTCCTACGAATACATCGCGTCGGTCCTTTCGGATTACGACGCCGGGCTCGCGTCTGGCCGCGTCGTCGTCGCGCATCTCGGAAACGGCGCGAGCCTCTGCGCGCTCGCGAACGGCGAAAGCGTCGCCACGACGATGGGCTTCTCGGCGCTCGAGGGGCTTCCGATGGGGACCCGGTGCGGCAGCCTGGATGCCGGGGTCGTCTTCTTCATGCTGCGCGAGCTGAAGCTCAGCCCGGGGGAGGTCGAGCAGATCCTCTACAAGAAGTCCGGCCTGCTCGGGCTGTCCGGCCTGACCAACGACATGCGGAAGCTGCGCTCCGCCGCCCCGACGAACCGCGATGCGCGGCTCGCGATCGACGTATTCGTCTATCGGATCGTGCGCGAGATCGGGTCGCTCATCGCGGCGCTGGGCGGCATCGACGGAATCGTCTTCACGGCGGGCATCGGCGAGCACGACGTCGCGACCCGCTCCGAGGTGCTGCGGGGGCTCGCCTGGGCGGGTTTTCAGCTCGACGAGGCGGCGAACGCCGCGGGCGGGCCGCGCGTCACCCGGCAGGGCGCGGCCAATGCCTGGGTCATTCCCACCAACGAGGAACTGAGCATCGCGCGCGGGATGGTCTCGGTGCTGTCCGAGACCCGGCGTGCACTCGCTGTCTGACGGAGGTTGACGATGGAGACGCAAACAACGCCGCAGGAGAAGGACCACCCGCTCGGCGACGAGACGTTCATGTCGGCGGACGACCTGCGCGCCTACACGACCGAGCTCAGGCTGGCGAAGGCCTCCAAGGACGTCGATTCGATGAGCCGCGCGGACAAGGCGCGCGACGAGCTCGTGAAGACGCTGTCGGCCCGGATGGAGCTCACTCCGGAAAAGCTCCAGGAGATCACCGGCAACCTGCTCCGGAAGCTTCGGACCGCCGCCGAGAAGGGCGACACCGAGCTCATGGTGATGCGGTTCCCGAATGCCCTCTGCTCGGACAAGGGACGCGCCATCAACAACGGTGAGCCGGACTGGCCCGAGACCCTCACCGGCCGGCCGCGCCAGGCCTACGAGCTGTGGCTCGACCGGCTCCGCCCCGCCGGCTACGGCCTTGCGGCGATGATCGTGGAATGGCCGCGGGGAATGCCGGGCGACATCGGCTTCTTCCTCACCTGGGGCGACAAGCGCACCCACTGACACATACGCTCTCAAGGGCCGCGATGATGTCCCTCCAGCCGCAGATTACAGACTCCGGCAACTCCCCCGCGGAGGAGCGTCTGAACCTTCCGGCCTTCTACATGCGGCTCGGCGAGGTCCATCAGGGCCGGGTGGCATCCGCCTGGGAGAAGTACTTGAACGCGACCGCCGGGGCGGCGCGGGCCTGGACGGAGACCGGCGTGCCGGCGACGCCCCTGGATTTCTGGCGCGATGCCACGACCTACGCGAGCGATTTCGTCCAGCGCTCGTTCATGTTCTGGGACACGCTCCGGCAGCGGGGCGACAACTGGCTCCAGCACGAGGAGGCCGGCAAGCCTCCGCTCCTGGCGTTCGAGACGGAGATGATCGCGGATGCGCGGCAGTTCGAGCGGCCCGTCAACTACGCGCTCGTGCGCATCGTGCCGCCACAGGGGATCAAGGTCGACGACGGCAAGCGGCCCTATGTGATCATCGATCCGCGTGCGGGGCACGGGCCGGGGATCGGCGGGTTCAAGGACGATTCCCAGGTTGGCGTGGCCCTCAAGGCGGGGCATCCGGTCTATTTCGTCGTCTTCTTCCCGGAGCCCGTCGAAGGCCAGACGCTTGCGGATGTTTCGCAGGCCGAGACGGAGTTCCTCCGCATTGTGCGGAAGCGGCATCCGACGCGAGGCAAGCCGGTCATCGTCGGCAATTGCCAGGGCGGCTGGGCCGCGATGCTGGTCGGCGCGGTCGATCCGGAGGCTGCCGGCCCCATCGTGGTGAACGGCGCCCCCATGTCCTACTGGGCCGGGAACGATGCGGAAAACCCCATGCGGTATGCCGGGGGCATCCTCGGCGGCAGCTGGACGGCGCTCCTTGCGAGCGATCTCGGGGGCGGACGATTCGACGGCGCCTATCTGGTCGACAATTTCGAGTACCTGAATCCGGCGAACACCTACTTCTCGAAATACTACAACCTGTTCTCGAAGATCGACACGGAGCCGGAGCGCTTCCTCGAGTTCGAGCGCTGGTGGGGCGGCTATTTCCTCATGAACAGGGAGGAGATCAGCTGGATCGTGGACAACCTCTTCGTCGGCAACCGGCTCGCTGCGGGACAGGCGCAATGGAGCGAGGGGAAGGCCTACGATCTTCGCGCGATCCGTTCGCCCATCATCCTTTTTGCGTCGCTCGGCGACAACATCACGCCGCCGCAACAGGCGTTCAGCTGGGTCGCGGACATCTATCCGACGACGGAAGCCCTCAAGGCCAACGGCCAGGTGATCGTCGGGCTCATGCACAAGAGCATCGGGCATCTCGGCATCTTCGTGTCCGCCAGCGTCGCCAAGAAGGAGCACGCGCAGATCGTCGACCTGCTCGAATACATCGAGCACCTGCCGCCCGGCCTGTACGGCATGCAGATCGAGGAACGCCAGGCGAACGGCGTCGCCCAGTACGACGTGATCATCAACGAGCGTCAGGTCGAGGACCTGCAGGTCCTGTACAAATATGGCCGCCGCGACGAGGTGCCGTTCGAACTCGTGGCGAAGGTCTCCGAGGCCAACGAGGCGCTGTACGAGACCTGCGCCCATCCGGTCCTCGGCGCGGCCGTGACGCCCGCCATGGGCAAGCTGGCGCGGAACCTTCATCCGCTCCGGATGCAGCGCTGGGCGGTGTCGGACCTGAACCCCACGATGGCGCCGGTGAAGGGTCTGGCCGAGTTCGCCAAGGCCTCGCGCACCGTCCGTGACGAGCATGGGCCGAGCGTCGCGGCCGAGCATTGGGCGGCAGCGAACATCGTTGCGGGCTGGGACCTCTACCGCCAGCTGCGCGATGCCGCGATGGAGAACCTTTTCTATCAGGTCTACGGATCGGCCAGCGTCCTGGGCCGCGAGATGGGCTCGCGCGCCGAACCTGTACCCGAGGCTCTTCCGGCCGGGCGGGACACGCCGGAGGTCAGGGAGGCCCTCGAGCACCTGTCGGAGGGAGGGTTCACGGCGGCCGCGGTGCGCGGGGCGCTCCTGGCAGCCCGGGTGGGCCATCCGCAGAGGCGGCTTTCCCGCTTCAAGCAGATCCGCGAACTGGTCGGAGCGGAGGTCGGTCTCCTCGACCTGCCCGCCGACGAAGCCCGCCGCATCATCCGGCAGCAGACGCACATCGTCGATTACGAGCCCGAACTCGCCCTTGCCACCCTGTCGAACCTGCTCACGACGCCAGATGACGCTGAACGCCTGGTGGGAATGTTCGAGCGGCTGGTCGGGAAGGTCGAGCTGGACGCCGCGCAGGTGGAGTTTCTCCGGAACTTGCGGAGCCTGCTCACAGCCAAGCCGGCGGGGCCTGCCAAGGAGATCGCGGCCTAGCGGGCCGGGAACAGAAGCGAGGAGCGGCCGTGAGAAAACTTCCCGAAGGCAAGGCGCTCCTCGGCAAGAGGGCGCTGGTGCTCGGCGTCGCGAACGAGCATTCGATCGCCTATGGCTGCGCGAAGGTTTTTCGCGCGCTCGGCGCGGAGCTGGCGCTCACCTATCTCAACGACAAGGCCAAGCCCTATGTCGAGCCGCTCGCTCGCGAGCTGGACGCACCGCTTTTCCTTCCCTGTGACGTGAGCAGGGAAGGGGACCTGGAAGCCGTCTTCGGCGGGATCTCGGAGAGGTGGGGCAGCCTCGACATCGCCCTGCACTCGATCGCGTTCGCCCCGAAGGCGGACCTGCAGGGCAAGCTCCTCGACAGCTCGTCGGAGGGCTTCAAGATCGCGATGGACGTGTCCTGCCATTCCTTCATCCGCATGGCGAGGCTGGCCGCGCCCCTGATGAAGGACGGCGGCACGCTCATCACCATGAGCTATCACGGGGCCGAGAAGGTGGTCCCGAACTACAACCTGATGGGCCCCGTGAAGGCCGCCCTCGAGAGCGCGGTCAGGTATCTCGCCTTCGAGCTCGGCGACAGGGACATCCGCGTCCACGCGGTCTCGCCGGGGCCCCTGAAGACACGCGCCGCATCGGGCCTGAAGGATTTCGACGTCCTGCTGACGGAAGCGGTCGAGCGCTCTCCCATTCACGAGCTGGTGGACATCGACGACGTCGGTCTCACCACCGCATTCCTCGCCACGCCCTTTGCGGCGCGGCTCACCGGGATGACCGTCCATGTCGACGGGGGGCTCAGCATCATGGCCTGAGGTGCCGCCGGAGGTTCGCCATGCCGACGATGCTCGCGGAGCTGTTGTCCCCGGAGCGCCTCGTCTTCGCAGGCCAGGTCAGGTCCGTGGTGCTTCACGCGATCGACGGGGACCTGACCGTGCTGCCAGGGCACGAGCCGATGATGACCATGCTTCATCCCGGCCTGATCTTCGCCACCGACGCGGAGGGCAAGGGGCGGCGGGCCTTCATCACCGGCGGGTTCGTCGAGATCAGCGCGTCCAAGGTCACCATCCTGGCAGACAGCGTCCGTGCCATCGAGGAGATGACGAGCGACACGATCGACGAGGAGATCGTCCACCTCCAAACCCTCCGCGACGGCCTGGAGGACGATCCCGAGCGCGCGAGAGCCGATGAATCGATCAGCAAGCTCCTGGAGTTCAAGAGCAGCCTGGGTCTCTGACCCCGCTCTTCTGCCGAGGGACATCATCCGGGGAGAAGTCCGGGTACACGGAGGGAGGGACCCATGAGACGAGGCATCTGCCTGGCGGTGCTTCTCGGCGCCTGTTTCGTGACGCCTGCGTCCGCCCAATACGAACGGAGCGGGACCACAGCCGGAGGACCTGGCGCCTACGGCAGACCCGGCGAGCTGATGCCGGGCGAAAGGGTATACGGGGCGGGCCGCGGTCCGTTGCGGCCCTATAGGCGCAGGCCCGGCGAGCTGGCTGCGGGAGAGCGGCCCTATGGGCTCGGCGCGCCCCCGGCCAGGCCATACAAGCGCAGACCAGGCGAGGTTTGGCGCTAAGCTCCCGATCCCGGCGAGTGTTCAGCTCGCCGGCCCCGGCTGGACGAGGCGGAGGCCTTCGCGGCCCGCTCCGGCGGTCGCGCTCTCGTCTCGTGCGCCAGGCTGGCCCACGCGATAGGCGAACTTGATTCCGTTCGCCTCGAAGGCCGTCTTCATCATGGCCAGCGCGCGCCGCCGGATCAGGAACTGTTCTCCCGGCTTCGTCATCATCTTCATGCGGAGCTGGATGGAGATCTCGCCGAACTGTTCCACGCCCTGCATCTTGAGGGGCTCGATGATGCTGCCCGCGAATTCGGGATCCTCGGCGAGCTCCTTGCCGATCTGCTTCACGATCTTCCGCACCGCTTCGAGGTCAGTGTCGTAGGTCACGCCGACGAGGAACTTGTCGATGACCCAGTCGCGGCTCATGTTCTGGACCGCGCCGAGCTGGCCGAACGGCACCGTGTAGATGGGCCCGCGCTGGTGGCGAAGGCGCACGGAGCGGAAGCCGATCGATTCCACCGTTCCCTTGAAGTTGCCGCTCTGGATGTACTCGCCGACCCGGAAGGCGTCGTCGAGCAGGTAGAAGATGCCGCTGATCACGTCCCTGACGAGCGTCTGCGACCCGAAGCCGACCGCTACGCCGACGATCCCGGCACCCGCGATGAGGGGAGCGATTTCGACCCCGAGCGCCGACAGCGCCATGAGGACTGCGATCACCGCCAGCGTGATGAAGACGACGTGGCGGAAGATCGGCAGGAGCGTGCGCAGGCGGGCCTGCCGCAGCGCCTCTTCCCGCGTCGCGCCCGGCCCGAGAGGGGCCTGGGACAGCCGCCTGTCGATCGCGCGCTTGGCCAGCTGCCAGACGAGGTCTGCCGCCATCAGGATGATCGCGGCCGTGACGCCGCCGCGCGCGAGCCGGGCGGCCAGCGTGTCCCGCCCCGCCGTCTCCAGGATGTCGAACTGGAGCGAGTAGAGGACGAGCAGCACCGAACCCACGACGAGCAGCGCCCGCAGGCCCTTGGAAAGGTAGATCTCAGGCAGCGCCCGACCGTCGTCCGTGCGGGGCGGGCCGTCGGGCGCGGCGAAGAGGCGGTGTGCCACCTCGTCGGTCGCCCGGAAGGCGGGTGGAAGAACGAGCGCCAGGACGCCGAGCCAGAACACGCCGAGGAAGCCGAGGACCCAAACGCCCCAGAGCAGAACCAGGCAGACGGAGAGCAGCACAGCCCGCAGGCGCTCCGGGCGGCGGCCGGAGACGGCGGCGGCCTGTTGCATGTGCCAGGACCAGATTGTCTCGAGCGCGATGGCCAGAAGCCCGATCCCGAGCGCATAGGCGGCGATCTGGCGGACGCTCAGGGAATCTCCGAGGATCTCCAGGGCCTCGACGCTCGCCCAGCCCAGCAGGAACCATGCGGCGAAGGCGATGATCCGGCGCGACCAGAACCGGGCGGCGTGCTGGGTCGTCGGGACCAGCCGGAACCGCTCCTCGACCTCCGGGCTGCCGACGCGATAGGCGAGCAGGAGCCGGATCAGGAAGACCACGAACCTGAGCGCAATCGCCGCCGCGAGGTATGTGAGCGCAATCTCCCGGAGCAGCGGCGGCCACCGGAACGCCAGGAAGGCGCCCAGGCTGCCTGCCGCGAAGATGGCGAGCCCGCCGAAATCCACCGCGGCCGCCACGCCGAACGCCCGCAGGCGGTCGCTCGTGCTCACCTGCCGCATGTCCCGCGTCCGCCTGAGCAGCGATGCCGTCATCCGCCGGTAGAGCCATTCCGTGCCCGCGCCGAGCGCGATGAAGCCGAGGACCAGGAACAGCACTCTTGCGGGACCGTGGTTTCCGAGCTCGTCGGCGAGCCGGCCGAAACCCTGCGCCAACTCGGCGGGTGCTCTCGGCAGCGCCGCTCCCAGTTCGTGCATATGCGTCCGCAGTATCTCGAGGCGGGCATCGATGATCCGGGCCGAGACCGAGGCCGGCGGGCCGCTCGCCGCCGGCTCTCCCTGCTGCTGGCGTTGGCGGCCGAGCCATTCCGTCACGACGGGGTCGCGGGTGAGTTCGAGAAGCTGCCGCACCTGCTCGGGCGGGCTGCCCGGCGGCGTCTCCGCGAGGCAGGGCGCGCCGGCCGAGGCGAGGAAGATCAGGATGACGGCCGACAGCAGCCTCCGCGGGCAGCGCGGCCGCGGCCCTGCTCGGCCGGGGGCTGCCGCTCTAGTGCACGGCATCGTCGGCATCCCGGAAGAAGCTCAGCATGGCAGGGAGCACGGTCGAACGCAGCCGAGCTCCGTGGAAGAGGCCGAAATGCCCGCACCGGGGCACCCGCAGGTGACGCCGCGCCTCGGAGGGTACGCCGGTGCAGAGGTCGTGCGCCGCGAGTGTCTGCCCCGGGGCCGCGATGTCGTCCTCCTCGCCCTCGACGGTCATCAGCGCGGTTCGCCTGATGGCCCCGGGTGTCACCGCCTTGCCGCAGGCGGTGAGCGTTCCCGCCTGGAGCAGGCGATCGACGAAGATGCTCTGGACGGTATCGAGGACCAGCTCGGCCGGCAGGTTCATCAGCTGCGTCACCATCCGCAGGAACGGGTAGTGGAGCGGGTCGGCCCCGTCGTCGCACAGGAGCTTCCAGAAGATCTCGCCGCTACCCCAGTGCCGCGCCAGATAGCCCGAGAAGGTCGCGAGCTGCATGCTGGACGGGTAGATGAGCCGTCCCGCTCCGGGGAAGCCGCCCGGGACGGTGCAGAGCGCGTGCCGGTGAAACCATTCCGGCGCATGCGACCGCGTCGCCTGAACGACGCGGGTCGGATTGGCGAGCGGATCGATGGGGCCGGCGATCAGCGTGAGCGTGCGAGGGGCGGCACTCTCATCCAGCTCCGATAACAGGGCCGTTGCCGCAAGGGCCGTCACGGTGCCCTGGCAGACGCCGACGACATGCGTGTCGGGCCCCGCGGCGCGCAGCATCTCGACGACATAGGCGATGTTGTCGGCGAGGCCGAAGGCCCCGCAGGACACGGGAATGTAGAAGGACTCCCGCCAATCCGTGATCATCACGTCGGCTTCGGGAAGCAGCCCGACGACGAGGTCGCGGAGCAGAAGCGGGTGGGCGCCGGCAAGCGGAGCGACGAGAAGCACGCGCCTCGAACCCGCCCCCGCCGAGAACCCCGTGAGCACCCCGAAATCACCGGCCCAAAGGTCCTGGGCCTTCACCTCGACCTGCCCGGCGCCGGACCGGACGGAGTCGATCCCGAAGGGAGTCCGGCCGCCGTTGGAGACGAAGCTGTCCCGACCGGCATCCGCAGCGGCCGCGAGGTGCCCCTCAGTCATCGGCACGATCCGCCCGCAATCGTTGGAGCGTGAAGTCTCTCTTCCAAGCTCACAGGCGCCACTTCTCATCATCCGATCCCCCGCTTCTTGACCGGACGGGACAGGATCGGAGGCCGGCTTTTCCTCCCTCGGCCGCCCTGCGGCAGGCCCGGAAAGCCTGTCCCAAATGGTCAAGCTGACAGCGGTCCGGGAGCGCCAATCTCGCGGGCTCGGTCCCGAATCTCCTGCGCGGAATCTTCGCGCGCGGACGCAGCGATCGGGACGATTGGGAGGCAGGCGGCGTGCGGACCAGAATCCAAAGCCTCTCCGTTGCGCTCCTGACCGGTCTGTTGCTGCTCCCTCCAGGGGCGGGGCGCGCCCAACCGGCGGATGCCGCCATCCCGGTCGGCATCGCCCCGGTCCAGCGCCGTGTCATCAGCAAGGCCCTGGACTTCGTCGGTCGCGTCGAAGCGGTGAGCCGCGTCGAGGTCCGTGCGCGCGTCGTGGGCTACCTCGAGGCGGTCGAGTTCAAGGAAGGCGACCTGATCAAGGAAGGCGCGCCGCTCTACCGCATCGAGCCCGAGCTGTTCGAGGCCGCCGTGAAGCAGGCCGAGGGCGCCCTTCAGCGCAGCAAGGCCGGCCTGAAGCTGGCCGAGATCCAGTTCCAGAGAGCGCAGGAGCTCCTGGACCGGAACGCCGGAACCGTCGTCGCCAGGGACCAGGCGCGGGCGGCGCAGGAGCAGTCGCTTGCCGCCGTCATGACGGACGAGGGCAACCTGCAGACGGCCCGGATCAATCTTGGCTACACCCAGATCACCTCGCCGATCGCAGGCCGCGTGGGCCGGACGAGCGTGACGAAGGGTAACGTCGTCGGCCCGGACAGCGGCGTCCTCACGACCATCGTCAGCCAGGACCCGATCTACGTCACCTTTCCGGTCAGTCAGCGGGAATTCCTGAGGCTTTCCCAGGACGGCAACAGGCTAGACCCCTCGAAGATCAATGTTCAGCTGAAGTTCTCCGACGGGTCGATCTACCCCCATCCCGGCAAGATCGACTTCGTGAACATCAGCGTCGATCGGGCGACCGATACGGTCTTGGTTCGCGCCGTGATGCCGAACCCCGACGGCGCGCTGAAGGACGGCCAGCTCGCACGCGTCCTTCTCCAGACCGGCGAGGAGCAGGAAAAGGTCGTCGTGCCCCAGGCGGCCCTCATCGCCGACCAGGGCGGCGTCTATGTCTTCGTCGTGGAGGACGGCAAGGCCGTCATCCGCCGCATCAAGACCGGCGGGGAGAGCGGGACGGAGGTCGTCGTCGATGACGGCCTTTCGGGCTCCGAGCAGGTGATCGTCGACGGATTGCAGCGGGTGAAGGCGGGCTCGCTCGTCAGGGGCGTTCCCGCAACGCGTGCCGTGACGCGGAGCTGATCATGCTGTCGGCCATCTTTGTCGACCGGCCGCGCCTCGCCATCGTCATCGCGATCGTCATGACCATCGCGGGTCTTCTCGCGATGATGGCGATCCCGCTCGCCCAGTACCCCGATATCGTGCCGCCGCAGGTTTCGGTCACGACGAATTACCCCGGCGCCTCCGCGGCGGTGGTCGACGGGACCGTCGCGCAGCCGATCGAGTCGCAGGTGATCGGCGTCGACAAGATGATCTACATGAAGAGCGTGAGCGGCGACGACGGCAGCTACACGCTCACGGCGTCCTTCGAACTCGGCACAGATCCGGACATCAACGCGGTCAACGTCAACAACCGTGTCCAGGTCGCGCTCTCGAAGCTGCCGCAGGACGTCCAGCGGCAAGGCGTGACGGTCAAGAAGAAGTCCTCCGCGCTGCTCGGGGTGCTGGCCGTCTATTCGCCCAAGGGCGAGCAGGACCCGCTCTTCATCTCCAACTATGTGACCATCAACCTCCTCGACCAGATCAGGAGCACGCCCGGCGTCGGCGACGCGACGCTCTGGGGACCGCAGGACTATGCGATGCGCGCCTGGGTCCGGACTGACCGGCTGACGGGACTGGATCTCACGACAGGGGACATCATCAGCGCCATCCAGGCGCAGAACGTCCAGGCTCCCGTCGGGCGGATCGGAGCGCGGCCGGTATCGGAGGACCAGCGGCTGCAGCTGAACGTCCAGACTCAGGGGCGGCTCGCCTCGGCGCAGCAATTCGAGAACATCGTCCTCAGGACGAACCCGGATGGATCGGTCCTCCGCCTCGGCGACGTCGCGAGGGTGGAGCTCGGTGCGGCCAATCTCGACCGTGAGACGCGGCTGAACGGGAGCCCTGCTTCCGTCATCGCGATCTACCAGGCGCCCGGGGCCAACGCGATCACGACGTTGAAGGAGATCCGCTCCCGCGTTTCGGAACTCGCAAAGAGCTTCCCCGAGGGCCTCGAGTGGAAGGTCACCTACGATCCGACAGCGTTCATCACCGAGACCATCCACGAGGTCCAGAAGACGCTGATCGAAGCCTTCATCCTCGTCGTCATCGTCGTCTACCTGTTCCTCGGCAGCGTGCGCGCGACGCTCATCCCGACGCTTGCCGTCCCGGTCAGCCTCGTCGCGACCTTCATCGTCATGAAGGCAGTGGGTTATTCGGCGAATACCGTCTCCCTGCTGGCCCTGGTTCTCGCCATCGGCATCGTGGTCGACGACGCGATCGTCGTGGTCGAGAACGTCGAGCGCGTCATGGAGGAGCATCCCGAGCTCTCGCCGCGGGAAGCGACGAAGGTCGCGATGGCGGAGATCACCGCGCCCGTGATCGCGATCACGCTGGTGCTGCTCTCGGTCTTCGTGCCGGTCGCGTTCATCCCAGGCATCTCTGGCGAGCTCTTCCGACAATTCGCGGTTGCCGTCGCTACCGCCATGCTGTTTTCCGCGATCAATGCGCTGACGCTGTCGCCCGCTCTCTGCGGCATCCTGCTTCGTCCGCACCACGGCCCGCGGCGGGGCCCGATCGGGATGCTGATGCGGGGCATCGACTCGGTCCGTGACGGATACGGGGCCATCGTGGCGCGCATCGTCAGGCTGTCGGTGCTCGGGCTTATCCTGACCGCCGTCGCCGCCTACGGCACGTACGAACTCGGCAAGCGCACGCCAACGGGGTTCCTGCCGGAAGACGACCAGGGCGCGTTCTTCATCGTCGTGCAGCTTCCCGATGGAGCCTCGGTGGGCCGGACCTCCGAAGTCGTCGCGCAGGCGGAAGCGATCCTCAAGGAAGAGGAGGCGATCGCCGATTACACGTCGGTGATCGGGCTGAACTTCATCGACAACTACTCGCAGGGCAATGCTGCCTTCTTCGTCGTCACGCTGAAGTCCTTCGAGGAGCGCCGCGACCCCTCCGCCTCGGTGAACGCCATCATGCAGCGGCTCGGCGAGCAGTTTCGCCAGATCGGGGGCGGAACGGTCGTGCCGCTGGCGCCACCGCCGATCATCGGCCTGGGTACCGGCGGCGGCTTCACCTACGTCCTGCAGGACCTCAGGGGCGGAGACCCGAAGGAACTGGCGCAGGTTCTGCGAGGCCTGGTCGTGGCCGCGAACCAGGATCCGCAGCTGAGCCGGGTCTTCAGCACCTTCTCCGCAACCAGTCCCTCGGTGTATCTCGATATCGACCGGGACAAGGTGCAGGTCCTCGGCGTCCCCCTGAACGCGGTCTTCCAGGCGCTGCAGACCTCGCTCGGCGGCTATTACGTGAACGATCTCAACCTGTTCGGGCGCACCTGGCAGGTTCAGGTCCAGGCCGAGGCGGCCGACAGGTCGGCGGTCGACGACATCTACCGGATCAACGTCCGCAACAACGAAGGCAAGATGGTCCCGCTCCGCTCTCTTCTGGAGGTGCGGGTGGTGGTCGGACCGCCGGCACTCATCCGCTACAACAACCGGCGCGCCGTGACCGTGCAGGGCAGCCCGGCGCCCGGGGTCTCGTCGGGCCAGGCCCTTGCCGCCATGGAGCGGGTCGCCGCCGCGACGCTGCCCGCCGGGTACGGCGGCGAGTGGACCGACACGGCCTTCCAGGAGAAGCGGGCGGAAGGAAAGACGCCGATCATCCTCGGCTTCGCCGTGCTGTTCGCCTTCCTGTTCCTCGTGGCCCTCTACGAGAGCTGGACGATCCCCGTGCCGGTCCTCCTGTCCGTCGTGATCGGCGTGGCCGGGGCCTTTGCCGGGATCGTTCTGCAGAACCTCACCCTCGATCTCTATGCCCAGATCGGGATGGTGGTGCTGATCGGCCTCGCGGCGAAAAATGGCATCCTGATCGTCGAGTTCGCCAAGGAGCAGCGCGAGAGGCGCGTCCCCCTTCAGGAGGCGGCCACGGAAGGTGCCCGGCTGCGCTTCCGCCCGGTGATGATGACGTCCTTCGCCTTCATCCTGGGGCTGCTTCCGCTCGTCATCGCGACGGGCGCCTCGCAGCTGGCGCGGCGGGATGTCGGCACGCCGGTCTTTGCCGGAATGATCGCCGCCTCGTTCCTGGGCATCTTCGTGATCCCACCGCTCTACGTGCTGTTCCAGGGGCTGCGCGAGCGCGCGTGGCGGCTGGCCGGCCATCCGACCCCAGACGATCTGCCGAAAGCCGCCCCGCAGGCGGTCGGCGCCGAAACGCAGAGGCTTGCGGCCGAATGAGCGGGAGCGGCATGCTGCTCCTGATGCTGATGCGGCGCTTCCTCAACTTCGCGGCCATGGCGGCGGCTTCGCGCGCGCAGCGCCTCGCCATCACGGAATGTCCAGCGTCGATCCAGGTTGGCGACCTCGTGCGCCTGCAGGGGCGCGGGCCGCTCATGCGCGTGATCTCGCTCTCGGAATCGACGGCCTGGTGCGTCTGGTTCAACCGGATGGGCTGGCTTCAGCGCGGGGTGATTCTCCTCACCGAGCTGACGCTGACCGGTTGATCTTGCGGCGGGCGCTACGGCGCGAGCGCGCCCCGCGCGGTTCCAGCGGCCTCCACCGCTTCGATCGCCCTCGCCAATCCGGCTTCCGCCGCGATCGCGTCGGCCGCGGAGCGTGCTGCGGCTTGAAGGCGGCCGACCCGGTCGAGCCTGCCGGCCAGCTGCTCGGCGGACGCTCGGCGAAGGGTCGTCGGCTGTTCGGCCGCCCCGAGTTCGGCGAGCCGCCTTCCCCAGAAGAACTGGTCGCCGAACAGGGGACAGACGACGCTGGGCAGCCCGAAGCGCAGGCTGGCGGCCGTGGTGCCGACGCCGCCATGGTGCACGATCCCGGCCAGCTTCGGAAACAGGCGCGCGTGATCGACGTCGTCCACGAAGAAGACGTCTCCCGAGGTCGTTCCCCCGCTTTTGAGCCCCGAGCTGACGAGGGCGCGGCCGCCCCAGAGCGTCACGGCCCGAAGCACGGTTTCGACGCTGCGCTGGGCCAAGGAGCCCACCGATCCCAGCGTGACGTAGATGGCGGGCGCGCCTCCGTCGAGGAACCGGTCCAGCTCGGGCGTAAGCTCGCTCCCGCTGGGTTCGTCTGCGAAGAGAAAGCCGGTCGGCACGGGCCCCGCTCCACCAGGCGGGCTCCAGAGAAGCGGGCTCCAGGCGAACACGTCGGATCCGTCGGGACGTTCGGGGCGGAGCGGATTGCTGCCCGAACGCAGGGTGCGGCCGGCTCCCGTCTCGGCCCGAAAGCGTTTGAAGGCCGGCGCGAGGGCAACCGTGAGGATGCGCGGGCTCTCGTAGGTGAGCCTATTGAGGAGGGGGCCGAGCCCGCTTGCTCCCGTCACGGAGAGCGGGATGCGCCAATCGGCCGAGAGCGGCTGGAGGAGGACCCGCACGGAAGGAAGGCCCGCCTCGCCCGCAAGCCTGCCCGCGAAGAAGGCGATCGGCCCGTACACGACGATCTCGGCCCGGCCCATCTCCTCGTGGCAAAGCGCCAGGAGGTTCTCGACGTAGGGTGACACGGAGTGCCGGAGCCATCGCAGCCAGGAAACGAGCTGGACCCCGACCGACCCCTTCGGCTTGGGGAAGCCTGCCATCGCCCGCATCTCGCGCATGCGGGGGCCGCCCTGGACGACGTGGAGACCGAAGGCTTCGCCGAGCCGGCCGAAATCGGGCGTGGTCAGGAGGGTGACGTCATGTCCCCGGGCAGCGAGCGCGGCGCCCAGCACACACATGGGTTGGACGTCGCCGCGCGAGCCGAGCGCAACGACCAGGATTCGCTTCGGCGCATCCTGGTGATGGGCGCGGTCCACGGGCTGTACCGCGCGCGGCCTTTAGCTGGACGCTCCAGGCCTCTCGCCCCCAGCAGTCGCCGGTCCTCGCGTGCGGGCCTCGGCAGAAGCAGCGGCCGCAATGGGCAGGATGAGGCCCGTTCCGACAACGGTCGATTGCCTCATGAACGCCTCCGACGGCCCAAATGGACCGGGGACGCTGGCGCGAGCGTGGGGCGCCGGCTTGATCGGTTGGGCCACGCGAATGCGCCCTGGCAGAGCTGCCAGGGCGGGATCGGCGAATGCCGGCCGGTTCGGCTACGCGGCGCGGCCGTGAAGCGGGCTCATGCCGGACTTCCCACCCCATCGGCCTTCTCGTAGAAAGCTCCCATGACCGAGGAGGAAGTGTCGCCCGACACGAACAGACGGGCAGTGCCTGCGGGCCGACACATCGAACTGGCGAACGAACTCAGCGCGGAGATCCGGTCGACCGCCTATCCGGTCGGCTCGCGCTTCCCCACGGAGCCCGAGCTGCAGCGGCGGTTCAACGTCGGCCGCCATACCATTCGGGAAGCGCTGAAGATCCTGACGGAGCAGGGGCTGATCGGGCGCAGGCGCAAGACCGGTACGGTCGTCCTCTCGAAGGCGCCCGTCTCGCCCTACGTGCACAGCCTGCGCGACATCAAAGGACTGCTCGACTTCGCCAATAGCACCGTGCTGGATATCCGGCACGAAGGCTTCGCCTCCCTGTCGCTCCGGAACTCGGGGGACTTCAGCGGCGTGGAGGAGAGGCGCTGGTTCAGGATCGCCGGCTTGCGTGCGACCCGCGACGACCTCGCGCCGCTATGCTGGTCCGAGATCATGGTGCCCGAGCGGTTCGCGCCGGACAGGAGCGAGGTTCGGCGCGGCGAGCGGGCCGTCTACGAGATCGTCCTGGCCCAGTTCGGCCTCAGACTCGAATATGTCGAGCAGAACGTCACGGCGACGCGCTTACCTGCGCAACTCGCCGCCATGCTCGAGTCGGAGGCGGACGGGCCGGCGCTGCTGGTCAAGCGGCGCTACGTGGCACATACGGGCGCGACCTTCGAGATCTCGCACAATCTCTACCCGGCGGATCGCTACTCGATCCACAGCGTCATCCGGCAGCGAGCCTGATCGCGCCGAGCCGGCGGGCCGCGCCGGCCGATCGAGGAGAAGGCGGACGGCCCTGCGGCCTCCCCGCCACCCATGCCGTTCCGTCAGGCAGAAATGCGGATTCCCGTACGCGCCGAGATGTCCTTGAACCGCTTGAGTTCCGCGGTGACGATGGCGCGCGTCGTCGTCGCCGTGTTCGGGCCGGTCCAGGCCTCCATGCCGGCGGCGATGAACCTGGAGCGCACTGTCTCGTCCTGAAGGGCGGACGCGACGGCGGCACTCAGGATCTCGTGGATGCCGGCCGGGAGGCGTGCCGGCGCGTGGACCAGATAGTAGATCTCGACCTCCATCTCCGGCAGGCCGCGCTCGGTGAAGGTTGGAACGTCGGGGAAGCTCGGAAAGCGCTTTGCCCCGGTCACGGCGAGTGCCCGCAGGCCTCCGCCCTGAAGGAGGCCGGCCGCGGAGCCGAGGGACGCGACACCCCAGCCGGTCTCGCCTTTCGACACGCTGAGCACGGCCGGCGCGCCGCCGCGATACGAGACGTGGCGCGACTGGTTGGTGTCGCCGACAACCTTCCGGAGCATCTCGGCCGCGATATGCGGGATCGAACCTGCCCCGGAACTGGAATAGTCGAGCTTCTCCGATTTCGGAGAGCGCAGCACCTCGATCGCCTCCTCCACGGTCTTGGCCGGGAAATCGGGGCTGACGATGAAGACGAGCGGCGCCGTGCAAACGGTCGAGACCCAGTCGAAATCCGCAAGCGGATCGTACCGCGTCCCCTCCGCGTGCATGCTCGGCCAGATCGCGAACGAGGACGACTCGGACAGGAGCAGGCTGTAGCCGTCGGCCGTCTGGCGCCTCAGCCAGTCGCAGGCGATGGTGCCGCTCGCTCCGGGGCGGTTCTCGACGATGACGCGCGAGTTCGGCATCGCGCGCATCATCCTGTCCATGATCAGGCGCGCCGCGACATCCGTCGAACCACCCGGCGGGTAGCCGTTCGACAGGATGATCGGGCGCTCGGGAAAGGTCGCCGCGTTGGCACGCGAAACGGCAGCCGAAAAGGCCAAGGCGGCCAGACAGTCACGGCGTCTCAATCGATCCTCCCCGAGCATCGCCTATTCATTCATTCGAACGTTTATCGTTATTCTGCTGCCTCGCATGGGACAAGACGGCTGCGCGTAAAATGCGAGATCCCCGACGATCACGGTGGTTCGGGAAGTGCGCGCGGAGACGGGAACGATCGAGGGTAGGTTGCGGCAATCCACCAAAGGCACTGAAAGCGGCGCTTCGACCAATTTGCAATTCGTTCGAACTTTTGGTTTGGGTGTCGGCAGCTCGCGGCCGGTCTGATGCGCCGCGTTGAAAAAGGGGTTCGATGCTCGACGGCGTTCTCAAAGGGATCCGGGTCATCGATCTCACGCAGAATGTGGCGGGTCCCTACTGCACCCAGGTGCTGGGGGACCTCGGCGCGGAGGTGATCAAGGTCGAGCGGCCCGGGCGCGGCGACGATACGCGGGACTGGCGCCCGCCATCTACCGGCGACCACAGCGCGACCTTCCTCTCGCTCAACCGCAACAAGCGCAGCATCTGCATCGACCTGGACAATGCGGCGGGGGTCGAAGCCCTGAGGACCCTGATCGCGGCCTCGGATGTCGTGATCCACTCCATGAAGCCCGGCAGCGCGGAGGCGCGCGGCCTCGGCTATGACGCGCTCAAGGCGGCCAATCCGAAGCTGATCTACTGCGCCATCAGCGCCTTCGGTAGCGTCGGGCCGCTCAAGAACCTGCCCGGCTACGATCCGCTGATGCAGGCCTTCACGGGCATCATGAGCACGACCGGCCACGACGGCGACGACCCGGTCCGGGTCGGCGTGTCGCTGATCGATCTCGGCACAGGCATGTGGTCTGCGCTCGGCATCCTGGCCGCCATCATCGAGCGCGGACGTTCGGGGGAGGGGGCTCTCGTCGAGGCGAGCCTGCTCGAGACGGGCACCGCCTGGATGACCGTGATCGTCGCCGCGCATCTCGCGACCGGCAAGCTGCCGCGCAAGCTCGGATCGGCGACCCCGATGACGGCGCCCTATCGAGTGTACCGGTCCGCCGACGGGCATGTGTTCATCGCGGCCGGCAACAACGGCCTGTTCCGCCGCGTCTGCGAAGGGCTCGGCGCGCCCGAACTCGCCGCGGATCCGCGCTTTGCCAGCAATCCCCAGCGCCTCGCCAACCGCGACGAGCTCGACGCGGCGCTCGAGGCTCTCACGCGGCAGCGGCCCACCGGGGAGCTCGTCGCGAGCCTGCAGAAATCCGGCGCGCCCTGCAGCGAGCTGAACGATGTCGGCCAACTCGTCCGGCACGAGCAGGTGGCGGCCATGGAACTGCTCGCCCCGCTGCCGGTCGAGGGCGTGCCCGATCACAAGGTGATCGCGCTTCCCATCAAGGCGAATGGCGCGCGCAGCCGAAACCTGGCGCCGCCGCCGGCGCTCGGGGCCGACACGGAGGCCGTTCTCCTCGAGATCGGCCTGGACGAAGCACAGATCGAGCGGCTCCGCGCCGAGGGCGCGGCGGGGTAGAGACCGGGACGATGAACTTCGAGTACACCGAGATTCAGGAAGAGATCCGGAAGGCCGTAAGGAAGCTCTGCGAAGAGTTCGGCCCGGATTACTGGCGCCTTTGCGACGAGCGCGAGGCTTATCCGGAAGAGTTCGTCCAGGCCATGACGAAGGCCGGCTGGCTCGCGGCGCTGATCCCGGAGGAGTTCGGCGGCTCGGGCCTCGGCGTCATGGAAGGTTGCATCATCCTGGAGGAGATCAACCGGTCCGGCGGGAACGGCGCCGCTTGCCACGCCCAGATGTACACGATGGCGTCGGTCCTGAACCACGGCAGCGAGGAGCAGAAGCGCAAGTATCTGCCGCGCATCGCCGACGGGAGCCTGCGCCTCCAGGCCTTCGGCGTGACGGAGCCGGATGCCGGTTCCAACACGCTGAAGATCAAGACCTTCGCCAAGCGCACGAGCGACGGCTACGTCATCAACGGCCAGAAGATCTGGACCTCGCGCTACAAGCAGTCGCACATGTACCTGCTCATCGCGCGCACGACGCCGCTCGAGGAGGTGAAGAAGAAGACGGACGGGCTGTCGCTCTTCCTCGTCGACATCGAGAAGGCCGGCGACTCGCTGAAGTCGCGCCCGATCAAGACGATGCTCAACCACCACACCAACGAGGTCTTCATCGACGACCTCCACGTGACGGAGAAGGACCGGATCGGGGAGGAGGGCCGCGGCTTCTACTACCTGGTCGACTCGCTGAACTCGGAGCGGCTGCTGGTCTGCAGCGAGTCGATCGGCGACGGGAAGTGGTTCGTCGAGCAGGCCTCCCGCTACGCCCGTGAGCGCTTCGTCTTCGACCGCCCGATCGGCCAGAACCAGGGAATCTCGTTCCCCATCGCCAAGGCCCACATGAACGTGGAAGCGGCCGAGCTCATGCGGAACCGCGCCGCGGCGCTGTTCGATGCGCGCAAGCCCTGCGCGAACGAGACCAGCATGGCGAAATATCTCGCCAGCGAGGCCGCCTGGGAGGCCGCCGAGGCGTGCATGACCACCTTCGGCGGCTACGGCGTGGCCTGCGAATACCACGTCGAGCGGAAGTGGAAGGAGGCGCGGCTGTTCCGCACCGCGCCGCTCTCCAACAACCTCATCCTGGCCCAGGTCGGCCAGAACGTGCTCGGCATGCCGCGCACCTACTGAGCGGCTTCGAGGAGGAGCGAGACATGTCAGCTGCCCTAGCACCGGCGAGCCAGGCCGAGCCGTCGCCCGGCCCCGCAACCGTCGACATCGCTCGCTTCGCCCTCTCCGGGACGGTTCCGCCGGAGGTAGTCGAGCAGGCCGTGCCTCTCTTGCTCGACACGATCGGCGTGATGGTGGCCGGCGGCGCGGAGGAGCAGGTCCGGCGCCTCGCGGCCTCCCTGCCCGTCCTGAGCGGGGCGGGCGGCGTCGCGTCTCTCTGGAGCGAGGCGCGCTATCGCGACGACGATGCGGCGCTGCTCTTCGGCATGGCGAGCCATATCCTGGACTACGACGACGTCTCGATGCTGGCCGTCTGCCACCCGAGCGTGCCGATCGTATCGGCCCTGCTGGCCGGGCTCGACGGCGCGGAGACGAGCGGGCGGGCCTTCATCGAGGCCTTTGCGGTCGGAACGGAGGTGCTCATCCGGCTCGGGCAGGTAATGGGCTTCCGCCACTACGACCTTGGCTTCCACGCCACCGCAACTCTCGGCACCATCGGCGCCACGGCTGCGCTCGCCCGGCTGCGCGGGCTGGACGAAGCACGAACCCGGCATGCCCTCGCGATCGCGGCGAGCCACGCGTCCGGCGTGCGGGCCAATTTCGGATCGATGGTGAAGTCGCTCCATGTCGGCATCGCGGCCGCGAACGCAGTGCGGGCCGTGCGGCTGGCGGTGGCCGGCATCGAGGGAGCGGCCGAGCCGATCGAGGGGCCGGTCGGCTTCCTCCACGCCTTTTCGGGCGGAGCCACGACCGCCTGGACGCCCGGCTTGAGCCTGGGGCAGCCCTTCGCGATCCGCGATCCGGGTTTCGAGCAGAAGCGCTATCCGTGCTGCTACATGCTGCACAAGACGATCGAGGGCACGCTGGCGCTCCGGCGCGAGACGGGGCTCGACCTCGCGGCCGTCGCATCCGTGCGCGTGGACGTTGCCAAGGGCGGCACGAGCGCTCTCATCCACCCCTATCCGAAATCCGGACTCAACGCCCTCTTCAGCGCGCCCTACGCGATCTCAGCAGCGCTCGCGGATGGAAGGATTGATCTTGCGAGCTTCACGGACGAGGCGGTGCTGCGGCCCCACATCCAGCGGCGGCTGACCGACGTGACGGTGGTCGAGAGCGACAAGGCGCCGGCCCAGGGCAGCGATGTCGGCGGCGCGCCCGTGACCGTCACGATCTTCCCCGCGAACGGGGCGCCGGTGAGCCGTACGGTGACCGCGTCGCCCGGCTCGCTCGCCGATCCGATCACGCCCGAGCAACTGCGGGCCAAGTGGCTCGACTGCCTGCGGCGCGCGAGGCCCGACCTGCCCTCCGAGACGGCGACCGCCCTGTTTGACGAGGGAACGCGCATGCCCGAGAGCCCGGGCGTCGCGCGCTGGATCGAGAATATCGCCGGCGCGATCAGCAAGCAGAAGTGACCACCATGGCCCGTTCCGTTCCTACCTTCGAGACCCTGTCCGTCGAGGCAGCGGGCGACCACGTCTGGATCGTCCGCACGAACCGCCCTGAGGCTTCCAACGCCCTGAACACCCAGATGGGCCTCGACCTCGTGCGCTGCTTCGAGGACGTCGCGCTCGATCCGGGGGACCTGCGCTGCATCGTGCTGACCGGCACGGGCGAGAAGGCGTTCTGTGCCGGCGGCGACCTCAAGGAGCGCCGGGGGATGACCGACGAGGCATGGACCCGGCAGCACGTCATCTTCGAGCGCATGGTTCGGGCGCTGGTCGATTGCCCGGTGCCGATCATCGGCGCGATCAACGGCGCGGCCTATGGCGGCGGCTGCGAGATCTCGGGCTGCTGCGACTTCCTGTATGCGGCCGAGACGGCGCGCTTCGCCCTCACGGAAGTGACCCTCGGCATCATGCCGGGCGGCGGCGGGACGCAGACGATCCCGCGGGCGCTCGGCGAGCGGCGCGCGAAGGAGCTGATCCTGACGGGGCGCCCCTTCTCCGCCCGTGAGGCGCAGGAATGGGGGCTCGTGAACGCGGTTTATCCCGCCGCGGACCTCCTGCCGGCGGCGCTCGAGACGGCGCAGGTGATTGCCCGGAATGCCCCGATCTCGATCCGGCAGGCCAAGCAATCGATGCATCGCGGCCTGCAGATGTCCCTTCGCGACGGACTGGCCTTCGAGATCGAGGCCTACAACAGGATGGTGCCGACCGAGGATCGCCGCGAGGGCATCCTCGCCTTCAACGAGAAGCGCAAGCCCGTCTTCAAGGGCCGCTGAGCCGCTCAGCCGGCTGGTGGCGGCTCGTGGAGCTTGTACCAGTCGGCGATCTCCGCACCGGTCACGAACTTCACCTGCTCGGAGGCCTGGAGCAGGTCCACCATCCGCTCCAGCTCATGGAAGCGGTGCGGCACGGCGATCAGGTGCGGGTGGAGGCCAATCGCGAGGACACGCACCGTCTCCGTCGCCTCGCGCTCGAACAGCCGCAGCGTGTGCTCGAGGCGTGATGCCATCTCGCCGGTCGCGTGCCGCTCGACCGCATAGATGATCGAATCGTTGATCTCGAGATTGTAGGGCATCGCGAGGAGCGGCCCCTGCGCCGTCGTCATCCAGGACGGCAGGTCGTCGATGACCCAGTCGAAGACGTAGTCGATCCCGAGCTCCTTCAGGATCTCCGGCGTGTTCTCGGTCTCGCGCAGCCCGGGCGAGAGCCAGCCGCGCGGCCGCGTGCCGGTGAAAGCCGCGATCCGGTCGAGCGCTTCCTTGATGACGGCTCCCTCGCCGCCCTCCGCATGGTTCAGCGCGCGCTGATGGATGCCGTGGCCGACGAATTCCCAGCCGAGGTCGCGCATCGCGGCGGCGGCCTCGGGATAGGCCTCGATCACGCCTGCATTGAAGCTGGCGGAGGCCGGCAGCCCGCGGCTGCCGAACAGGTCGAGGATGCGCGCCATGCCGGCCCGCATGCCGTAATCGGCCCAGGAGAAGTTGGGCACGTCCGGCACGGTCTCTCGCCCGTGCGGGGGCGTGAGGATCGTCCTCGGCATCGGGTCGCTGAAGCGCCAATGCTCCACGTTCACGACGAGGTGGGCGAGGATCCGCTTGCCGTCGAGCGGCGGCAGGGCTGGCCGGGAAGAGCTCAGCCGGTAGGGAACACGGGGATTGGCCATCAATGGGTTCCGTGGGCGAACTTCATCTCGGCCATGATCATCGCCTTGTAGGTCGTGAATTCGGGGGTGAGGAGGTTCTCGATCGAGCGCGGGCGCGGCAGGTCGACCTGGATCTCGCGCGTGATCCGTCCCGGCCGGGCCGACATCACGCAGATGCGGTCGGCGAGGAGGATCGCCTCGTCGATGTCGTGCGTGACGAAGAGGACCGCGATCCCGAGCGTCTGCCAGACGTCGAGCAGGAGCTGCTGCATCGCCATCCGGGTCTGGGCGTCCAGCGCGCCGAACGGCTCGTCCATGAGGAGCGCGCGCGGGTTCATGACGAGGGCGCGGGCGATGCCGACGCGCTGGCGCATGCCGCCCGAGAGCTGGGCGGGGAGAGCGTCCTTGAAGGATTCGAGGCCGACGAGCCGGAGCATGTCGCGCGTGCGGCTCTCGTACTCGGCCTTGTCGCGACGCTGGACGCGCGGCCCGAAGGTCACGTTGTCCCACACAGTCAGCCAGGGAAACAGCGAGGCCTCCTGGAAGACGACGGCCCGGTCGGGCCCCGGCCGCTGAACGGTCCTGCCGTCGAAGGTGAGATGGCCGTCGGTCAGCGGCTCGAATCCGGCGAGCAGGTTGAGCAGCGTCGATTTTCCGCAGCCCGAGGGGCCGAGGAGCGCCACGAACTCACCCTCCCGGATCGAGAGATCCACGTCGGCGAGGGCCCGGACGGCGGTCCGGCCGGGAAACGTCTTGGAGACGTCCTGGAACTCGATCACCTTCGATCCTCAGTTCTGGAAGTTGGATAGGCGGCGCCAGCCCAGGAGCCAGTGCTCGATGAAGAGGATCAGGCGGTCGCTGAGGAAGCCGAGGAGGCCGATCGAGGCCATGTCGGCGATCACGACGTCCATCCGGCCGATGTAGTAGGCGTCCCACAGCACGTAGCCGAGGCCGGACTTCACGGCGACCATCTCGGCCACGATGACGGCCGTCCAGCCGATGCCGAGACCGATGCGGAGGCCAGTGAAGATGGAGGGAAGCGAGGCCGGCAGGACGACGCGCAGGAGAATGTCCATGGGCCGCGCACCCATCATCAGGGCGGCACGGATCCAGTTCTTCTCCACGCCGCGTGCGCCGGCGGTGGCGTTGATGACGATGGGGTAGAAGGCGCCGAGCGCGATCAGGAAGACGGCGCCCATGCTCTGGATCCCGAAGACGGCGATCGAGAAGGGCAGCCAGGCCGTGATAGGGATCGGCCGGAGCATCTGGATGAGCGGGTCGAAGCTGCCCGCGGCGAGGCGGTTCCAGCCGATGAGGATGCCGAGCGGGATGCCGACCAGCGTCGCCAGCGCGAAACCCTGGCCCACGCGCTGGGCGGAGAACATCACGTTCGACGCCCAGGTCCCGCTATAGGGATTGAGGCCGAGCCCGGACTGGCCGAAGGCCCAGACCTTCCAGGCGTCCCAGACCCGGTCGGGCGTCGGAAGGACGCCCCCGAAGAGCGAGCCCGTCCCGCGGCCTGCGAGCTGCCACAGGACGAGGATCAGGATCGGGAGGGCGATGGCGAGGAGCATCCGCCCGACCGGCGAGCCCGTGAGGAACGCGGTCGCGCTCCGGCCGGCCGGCCGCGCCGGGGCGGGCGTTGCCGATTTTGTGGCCGCGGGGGGCTGCCCCGCCGCCAAGACTTCAGCCTGTGCCATTCCCTTGCTCCCGCCCGGTCACCCGAAGGTGCCTCGCGCCCCTGTTCCTACTGTCCCTTCGCCTTCTGGACGAAGGAGGCGTCCCAATACTTGCGGATCTCGCCGGACATGTCCTTCTGGATGACGCCGAGCTCATGGAAGGCCTTGGCCTGGCGCTCCAGCTGCTCCGGCGAGACGACCGCGCCAAGGGTGATCACCTTGGCGGCGTCGGCCGCGATCTTCGGGTCGATGCCGGTGAGTTTCGCATAGGCGTCCGCGAACTTGGCGGGATCGGCGGCGAGGGTCTCCTGCGCCTTGATGTACGCCCAGACGAAGCGCTCGACGGCGTCGCGCTTGGTGTCCACGGCCTTGCGGCTCGCCGCGATCATGCCGAGCTCGGCGCCGACGGCCTTGGACTCGCTGTATTCGAGGTTCTTGGCGAAGAAGCCGTGCCCCTCCATGACGGAGAGCGACTCGAAGGGCTCCCATGAAATCATCGCGTCGACGTCGCCGCGCTGGAGCGCCTGGACGTAGTTCGCGCCGCCGCCCTGGATGTTGACGGGCGTGAAGCTGTTGTAGGGGATCCCCTTCTCGGTGACCGTCGCGGCGAACTGGAACCACACGGCCGAGCCGGGCCCGATCGCGACCTTCTTGCTCTTCAGGTCTTCCCAGCTGTCGAGCTTCACGCCCTTGCGGCCGATGACGTATTTCTTCGAGCCGCCGACGCCCATGATGCCGACCATGTTGGTCGAGCCCTGGGCGAGGCTGATGGCGAGATCGGCCGGCGCCACCGCGGCCACGTCGAGCGAGCCGGCGAGGAGCGCCGTGCGGGCGTCCGCATAGCGCGAGAACTCGACCATATCGAGTTCGAGGCCGAGCTTCTTGGCGTCCTCCGTCACGAGCGACAGCGGGGCGAGGTGCCCCACCTTCACGTAGCCGACCGTCAGCTTGACGGGCGGCGAAAGCGGCGCCGGCTCCGGCTGAACCGCCCGGGCGAGGCCGGGCGCGAGCGCAAGCGCTGCGGTAAGACACAGGGCTGCAAATGACCTCATCATCGCTGACCGTCCTCTCTGTCCTGTCGCGCAGCGATCGGCTGCGCTGTTGATCGTCACCGCCCCGTGAACCGGGGTTCTCGCCTTTCCCGGAAGGCCGTCCGGCCCTCATGGTAATCCGCACTCGCAAGGCACCGCGAGACCGCCGCCTGGACGGCCGGGAGGTCACGCTGACCGGCGGGCTTCGCGTGTTCCAGGAGTGCCCGCTTCACCGCCTGCAGGACGAGCGGGGCATTTCCCGCGATCCCGCCCGCGAAAGCGGCAACCTCGTCCGAGAACCGGTCTTCCGACAAGATCTGGGAGATGATCCCGACCCGCCGCGCATCCTGCGCGTCGAGGATCGCCGCCGTGAAGAGGATCTCGGCCGCCGCGTCGTTGCCGAGCCGGTCGACGAGGAGGGCGACGTTCTCGTACGCATAACCGAGGCCAAGCCGGGCAGCCGGGATGCGGAAACGGGATCCGGCCGAGGCGATGCGAAGGTCGCAGCAGAGGGCGATCTCCAGCCCGCCGCCGAAGCAGATGCCGCGGATGGCGGCGATCGTCGGCTTCGCGGCGCCCTTCAGGGCCTCGATTGCGACGTCCACCACATGGTCGTAGGCCGCTCCCGCCTCGGGGGTCGAGCGGTTCTCGCCGAATTCGGAGATGTCCGCACCCGAGCAGAAAGCCTTCTCGCCCGCGCCGGTCACGAGGATCGCGCGGACCTGGTCGTCCGCCACGGCCTCCTCGACCCGCGCGGCGAGCTCGCTCCACATCGCGAGCGACATCGCGTTGTGGCGGCTCGGCTGGTCGAGCGTGATGGTGGCGAGCGCGCCGCTCGTCGTAAGGGTGACCCTGCCTACCTTGGACGACGCGTCCATCAAACCACTCCTGCTGCCCTGAGGTCGGAGATGGTGTCCTCCCCCAGCCCGATATCCCGGAGAATCTCGTCCGAATGCGCGCCCGGATCGGGCGTGGCTGAGGCGATTCCTGCCGGGGTGCGTGACATGTCGATCGGCTGTCCGACGAGGCGGATGTCCCCGAGTTGCGGATGCCGGACCGGCTGCGCGATGCCGAGATGCTCGACCTGTGGATCCGAGAAGACCTCGTCGACCTTGTAGATCGGGCCGGCCGGCACGCCTTCAGCCTCCAGCCGCTCCAGCCAATCCGCCGAGTTGCGCGTCGCGAAGATGGCGGCGAGCTCCGCCATCAGCTTCGGGCGATTGCGGAAGCGCTGCTCCTGGACGGCATAGTCCGGGTTCTCGGCCAGGTCGGGCCGCTCGAGCACGCGGCACAGGGCCGCCCATTGTCCCTCTCCGCCGACGCCAAGGTTGATGTAGCCGTCCTGCGTCTGCAGCACGCCCATCGGCGTCGAATAGGGGTGGTCGTTGCCGGCCTGGCCCGGGACCTTGCCTTCGACGAGGTAGGCGGCGGCCTGGAAGTCCATCATGGCGATCTGCGCCTGGAGCAGCGAAGTCTGCACCCACTGGCCCTCGCCGGAGCGCTCGCGCTCCGAGAGCGCGATCATGATCCCGGTCGCAGCGTAGATGCCGGCGGCGGAATCCGCGACCGCGATGCCGGCGCGCATCGGGCCCTCGCCCGGATTGCCCGTCACCCACATCAAGCCGCCGACGCCCTGCGCGATCTGGTCGAAGCCCGCGCGGTTCCGGTACGGGCCGGTCTGGCCGAAGCCCGAGATCGAGGCGAGGATGATGCGCGGGTTCACGGCCTTCAGGTCGTCATAGGCGATCCGCAGCCGGTCCTTCACGTCCGGGCGGAAATTCTCGACCACGACATCGGCCGTCTTCACAAGCCGCATCAGGATCTCGCGCCCCTCCGGCTTCTTGAGGTTGAGCGTGAGGGAGCGCTTGTTCCGATGCAGGTTCTGCATGTCGTAGCCGAGGCGCTGGCCGCTGATCCCCTCGTTGGGATCGACGCCCTGCGGCGCCTCGATCTTGATCACGTCCGCGCCGAAATCGGCGAGGATCCGGCAGCAGGTCGGCCCGGCCCGGACCCGCGTGAGGTCGAGCACGCGGAGGTGGGAGAGCGCTGAGGAGGGTCTGGGAGCCGTCATGGAATCCGGGCGCTGCTAGCTGGAGGAGGCCGTGGCCGTGGGGCAGCGGCCGTGCCAATCGGTGGTCGCCTGGAGGCGGGCCGCGGTCGCAAGGAGGCGGGCCTCGCTGCCGGCAGGGCCGATCATCTGCAGCCCGATCGGCACCCCGCGCCCGTCAAATCCGCAGGGCACCGACAGGGCAGGGAGCCCGAGGAAGTTCACGAACCGCGTGAAGCGGCTCATCGCGTAGAGAACCCGCGGCTGGAAGTCGGCGCTCGCCGGGTCGGTCTGCGAGGCGAGGGGCGTCTCGATAGGCATGACCGGCAGCAGCGCCAGCTCCGCCCCGCCGAGCCTGTCGAAGAAGGCCGCCGTGAGGTCGGCTCGGGCCGCGAGGCTGTCGGCGAGAACGCCGTCCGTGATCTCGAGGCCCTTCGTCAGGCGCCGCGCCAGGGTCGGCGAGAGGCGCCCCCCGTCGAAGGGGCGATGTGCATGGGAGCGCGAGCTCTCCGCCTGCATGACGGTGAGCGCATGGCCGTCGATCTCTCCGAGGAGGTCGCCGAATTCGGCTGGCGCGATCGTAAGCCCGGCTCCGCGCAGGGCCTCGATACCGGCGGTAACGGCCTGCCGGACGGCCGGAGAGGCTTCCGCCATGCAATCCGACAGGATTGCAGCCTGGCCGAACGGTTCGGCCGACCCGGCCGGCGTCGTCTCGGACACGACGGGCAGGATTGCTGCGAGTTCCGCCGCGCTCCGCGCCATGAAGCCGATCGTGTCCATGCTGGGCGAGAGCGGCATGACGGCAGGGTCGAGCGGTCCGCCGCCGGTCGGCTTCAGGCCGGTGATGCCGCAGCAGCTCGCGGGAATGCGGACGGAGCCGCCCGTGTCGGAGCCGATGCCGAGCACCACCGCGCCACAGGCCACGAGGGCGGCCGAGCCGCTCGACGATCCTCCGGTCACGGCTTCCGGATGCCATGGATTGCGCGTCCGGCCGCGCTGCGCGTTGTAGCCGGACGGCTCGTAGGCGAGCTCGGTCATGGTGGCGACCGCGGCCTCGACGGCGCCGGCCCGGTCGAGCCGCCGCAGCAGCTCCGCAGTCCCGCCCGATGCCTCGCTGCTCGGGCGGACTCCGCCCCAGCCGGCGGCCCGGGCATCCCGATCGAGCATGTCCTTGGTCGCGTAGGGCATGTCGGCCAGGGGGCCGGCGCTCGCGGAGCTTGGCGAGGGTGCGAGCGCGGCGACGAAGGCGTTCAGCGTGGGGCCGTATTCCTGCAGGCGGCGGTTCGACGCCTGCAACTCGCGCCGGCGTTCCTCCGGAGAGAGCTTGGTCCAGTCCTGGAAACGCTGATTGTCCATCGGCTCGCAAGGTGCGGCGGACGGCCGCGAATGACGTTTGCGCGGAGCCTAGAGGGGCCGTTTCGGCCGCGGAACCGGAATTAGGCGGGGGCTGGTTTCGAAAAATTCGAATTCAGGAGATCGCGTCCCCCAGCAGGAACGCCATGAGACGCCGCGCGGGAGGGTCGAGCTCATCGATCGAGCGAACGCAGATCGCGAAATCACGGCGCGCCCATGGTTCGTCGAGCAACACGATCCGGAGGCCGAGCGCTTCCGCGAATGGACGGACGGCGTGTTCCGGAAGAATGCCGATCCCGAGATTCTTGGCGATCATCAGCCCGACGACCTCGAAGCTGCTGACCTGCACGCGCACCTTGAGATGCTGTCCGAGGTCGCGGGCCCGGTCGGCGAGAAGTCGGCGCAGGGCGGTCCTCGGCTCGAGCGTGACGATGTCCTCCTTGACAACATGGCCGAACCGGACGCCCTCAAGGGCCGCGAACGGGTGGGCAGCGGGCACCGCCACGACCAGGCGGTCGCCCCCGAAGGGAAAGCTCTGGAAGGGGTGGGCCTCCGCGCCGACGACGACGGCGCCCATGTCCACCCGCCTCTTCTCCAGCGCATCCAGGGTCCCGAGCGTCGGATGCTCCTCGAGCTCCAGCTTGATCTCTGGATTGGCCGTCAGGAACTGCGAAAGGTCCGATGCGAGGCGCTGGACCAGGACAGAACTCGACGCGCTGATCCGGACGAAGCCGCGTATCCCCGAGCGGTGCTCCTCGAGAAGCCCTCCGAGCTGCTCGGTCATGTGCAGGATGTCGCGCGCGTAGCGGAGGACAGTCAGGCCGGCCGCGGTCGGCTCGACGCCGTGCGGACGCCTGGCGAGCAGCGGACTCTTCGCCTGCTCCTCGAGGAGCTGGATGCGGCGGCTCGCGGCCGAGGGAGCGAGGTTCATGCGCTCGGCCGCCTGGCTCAGGCTCCGCAGCTCGCACGCGATCACGAAGAGTCGCAGGGTCTTCGAATCGTGGTGGTTCATGGCGCCCCGCGCGGCGGTGCATCCCCGCCGTCCAGGGCCGGATAGGCTTCCGTCAGGGCCCGGGCGATGATGCGGTGGGCCCGCCGAATCATCCGGGTCGCCCTGCGCTGCGCCATCGGGGCGTTCTGCAGGACGATCGCCTCCCTGACCTCGCGGTAGTTCTGGAGCGAGACCTCCAGCATCTCGTGCGTCCAGGTATGCGCGAGATAGCGGTAGCGGCGCGCCTGCTTGTCGATGCCTTCGAGGATCCGGGTGAGCGTCTTGTTTGCGCAATGCCGGTGGATGGCGGACGTGAAGGCGACGCTGTTCTTGAAGAATTCGGGGATGTTGCGCGCGGTGATCGCGGGCTCCAGCGCGTCGATGAACTCGGCGAGCTCGGTCTCGATCGCGCGATCCGGGTTCAGCGCGGCGCCCGCGGCCGCCAGGCCCTCGAGGGCGGCACGGCAGGAATAGACCTCGTCGAGGTCCTGGCGGCTGATCGGGGTCACCCGGACGCCCCGCCGGGCCGAGCGGATGATGAGCCCGTCCGCCTCCAGCGCTTTGAACGCTTCGCGGACGGGAGACCGGCTCACGCCGTAGCGGCTGCAGATCTCCTCTTCGGTCAGGCGAAAGCCGGGCTCGAAGCGAAGCGTGATGATTTCCTGCGACAGGGCGCGGGCCACCTCGGCGCCGATCACGGTCGGCAGCGCGAAGCTGGCTGCGCCGTCGCCCTCCGCTTCCGACGGCCTTTGAAACGGGCTGAGGGGAAGAAGCTCGCGCAAGTTTCCTAGCTCGAGCACGTCGGCCCGCCGGTCACGAAGACTCACGTTCTCATCTCTCCGCACCGGGCAGCACTAGCGCAGTTCGTGTCGGGCGTCAGGCGGCTGCGCGCCGGCGAGACCCGCCCAAAATTCTTGCGACCCGCTGCCTACCAAAGTCGCACAAATCCGGCGCCGCCGCCTTGCATCCCGGGTTCTTATGGGTCAGCATCGATCGTGTACAGTATACAAAACGGGGTGAGCGGGGGCCGATGGCCGGGGCACTGGAAGGGTTGAGAGTCCTCGATCTGTCGAGCCATCTCTCGGGCCCGTATTGCGCGATGCTGCTGGCGGATCATGGCGCCGACGTCATCAAGATCGAGCGGCCCGGGCGGGGCGACGAGGCACGCGCCATGCCGCCCTTCGTGGCGGGCGAGAGCGCGCCGTTCATGGTGTGGAACCGCAACAAGCGGTCGGTCGCGCTGGACCTGAAGAGCGAGGACGGAAGGCGGGCGCTGCAGGAGCTCGTGCGGACGGCCGACATCCTCATCGAGAACTTCCGGCCCGGAACGCTCGACCGGCTGGGGCTCGGCTGGTCCGAACTTTCGGCCCTCAACCCGCGCCTGATCTATGGCGCGATCTCCGGTTTCGGGCAGACGGGACCCTGGCGCGACCGCGGCGGGTTCGACCTCGTCACGCAGGGCATGTCCGGCCTGATGAGCGTCTGCGGTCCGGCCAATGGCCCGCCGCACAGGCTCCCGATCGCGCTCTCGGACATCGCCGCCGGGATGCATCTCGCCGTCGGCATCCTCGCCGCCGTCGAGGCGCGCCATCGCACCGGGCAAGGGCAGCAGGTCGAAGCCTCGCTCCTCGATTCGGCGATCTCGTTCGGCGTCTACGAGGCGGCCCATGTATTCGCCACCGGCGAGAGGCCGCCGCGGATCGGCCAGTCGCATCGGGGCAGCTCCCCCTACCAGGTCTTCCAGGCGGCCGATGGGTGGATCACGGTCGGCGGTGCGCAGCAGAATTTCTGGGAGGCGCTCTGCCGGATCCTGGAGGCGCCTGAGCTTCCCGCTGATCCCCGCTTCGCCACCAACCGGGATCGGGTCGCAAACAACGCGGTGCTCGTGGCGCTGCTGCAGGAGCGTTTCCGGCAGCGTCCGTCCGAGCATTGGCTGGACGCCTTCGATCGGGTCGGGCTTCCGGCCGGCCCGGTGCTCGACTTCGCCGAGGCGCTCTCCCATCCCCAGGTCGTGGCGCGCGAGATGGTGGTCGAGGCGGAGCACACGAAGGCGGGCCGCACCCATACGCTCGGCGTGCCCGCCAAGCTCTCCATGACGCCGGGCAGCATCAGGAATGCCGCCCCCGCTCTCGGGGAGCACACGCGCGAGGTGCTCGAGAGCATCGCAGGAGCAGCGGCATGAGCGGCGCGACGGCAGTGGCCGCCATTCCCCGTCGGCGCGACCTGCGCGCGCTTCTCGTCATCCCGGCTGCGCTCTGGCTGCTCGCCTTTGCGGTGGCGCCGCTGGTGATCCTGTTCGCGATGTCGTTCTGGACGTCGTCGATCTTCGGCACCACGACCGACTTCACGCTCGACAATTATCGCGTCATCGCGGACGACCCGATCTACTTCCAGGTCCTCCTGCAGACGCTCCGCATCGCGCTGACCGTGACGCTGCTGTCGCTGCTGGTCGGCTATCCGATGGCCTATTTCCTCGCCTCGCTCCAGGGGCCGAAGCGGGGCATCTTCCTGGTCCTGCTCTTCCTGCCGTTCTGGTCGAGCTACGTCGTCCGCACCTTCGTCTGGCTGCCGATGCTCGGCCGCAATGGCCTGGTGAACGCCGTGCTGCTGCAACTCGGCGTGATCTCCGAGCCGCTCGACTGGCTCCTCTACAACGAGGGCGCGACCCATGTCGGCCTCGTCTACGTCTACACGCTGTTCATGACGCTGCCGATCTACCTCTCGCTCGAGAGAATGGACCGGAACCTGATCGACGCCGCGGCGGATCTCGGTGCCGGCCCGTTCCGGACCTTCTTCCGCGTGACGCTCCCGCTCAGCATGCCGGGCGTGCTCTCGGGCTGCGTGATGGTCTTCCTGCTGGCCTGCGGGGCCTATGTCACGCCGCAGCTGCTCGGCGGCACATCCGGCATGATGTTCGGCAACGTCATCGCGCCCCAATACACGGTGACCAACAACTGGGCGCTCGGCGCGGCGCTGTCCGTCGTCCTCGTCGTGGTCGTCTTCCTGTGCCTCGTCGTCATCGGCCGGCGCGTGCGCCTCAACGACATCTTCATCGGGGGCTGACATGGCAACGATGGCCTTGAACACCAGCGCGTCGAACACCCGCGCCTCGCTGGACGTGCGCCAGCGCGGCGAGCGCCTGCGGCGGCTCCTCCTCTGGGGCTATGCCGGGCTGTTCTACTGCTTCCTCTACCTGCCGATCCTCCTGCTCGTCCTGCTGTCGTTCAACGACTCCCAGACGATCGGGCTGCCGTTCCAGGGCGTGACGCTGCGCTGGTACGAGGAGGTGCTGGGCTCGCCGGACATGCTCCGGTCGATCCTCAACAGCGTGATGCTCGGCATCGTGAGCGCCACCGTCGCGACACTGCTCGCCGTCCTGATGGCGCTCGGCTTCCGCCAGGAATTCCCCTTCAAGGCGGTCCTGATGAAGATCATCCTGCTGCCGATCCTCATCCCGGGGATCGTGGGCGGCGTGATCTACCTCGTCTTCTTCGGCTTCGCGGAGGTCGAGTTCGGCGTCTGGTCGACGGCGCTGCCTGTCCACATCACCTGGGTTCTCCCCTTCGCCTTCCTGACGCTGTTCCCGCGGGTGCACGGGCTCGACAGGAGCCTCGAGGAGGCTGCTGCCGACCTCGGTGCCCGGCCCCTCACGGTGTTCACCCGCGTGGTCCTTCCGATCATCAAGCCCGGGGTCATCGCGACCGCGATGTTCGCCTTCACGCTCTCCTTCGACGAGTTCATTCGGACGCTCTTCATCATCGGCAACCAGCGCACGGTGCCGGTGCACCTCTGGACGCTCCTGTCCGACCAGATGGCGCCGTTCCTGCCGGCCGTCGGCGTCGTCATCACGGTCATCTCGATGCTGGTCTCGGGCCTCGGCTTCGCCGCATCCGCACGCGCCGGTCGCGCGCACTGAACAACAACAGAGGAGAACGGAAAGAGATGTCGACATTCGACGAGCACAGCCGCGCTGCGATGGACCGGCGCAAGTTCCTGGGCACGAGCCTCGCGGGCGCCGCAGCGCTCGGCGGCTTCGGCACCACGGGGGCGTTTGCGCAGGGCGCCGAGATGACCGCCCTCATGGTGAACGCGATGCTCGGCCCGACGCTGAAGCCGATCGTCGAGCAGGAGGCGAAGGTCACCATCAAGGAAGGCGCCTTCCTGTCCGGGACGGACACGGTCTCCCGCCTCACCGCGCCGGGCGGCGCGCGCTACGATCTGATGAACTCGTCCTTCGCGTTCTCCAGCCCGGTCGTGATGGGCCCGAAGGCCGGCGCGGAGCGCGTGCAGCCGATCGACGTCTCGCTGATCCCGAACATGAAGTACATCAACGACCCTTCCAAGGAGGGGATCGGGCAGCGGGACGGCAAGGTCTACATGATCCCGCACAGCTGGGGCTTCGACTCAGTCCTCTACAGCCGCGACGTCGTCCCCGATAACGAGCCGCTCCTCGATTCCTGGGCGCTCCTCTTCGACGACAAGTATGCCGGCAAGATCGGCTGGTGGGACGTGGCGCACCAGATGCTGATGGCGGCGGGCCTCTACCTCGGACATACCGAGCCCGAGAAGATGGACCGCAACCAGCTGAACGAGGTCGCGAAGTTCCTGATCTCCAAGAAGAAGAACGTCCGCACGTTCTACACGACCTTCGCGCAGGGCTCGAACCTCCTGGCCGGCGGCGAGATCGCGATCTGCTACGGCGTCGTCCCGATGCGGGTCGAGCTGAAGAAGCGCGGCTTCAACATCGCCGGCGCCTGGCCGAAGGAAGGCGTGCTCTCGCTGATCAGCGCCTCCTACATCCCGAAGGACTCCAAGAACGTCGCGGGCGCCCACGCGGTCATCAACGCGATGCTCGGCGAGCGCTACGCGAAGGAGCTGTCGAACGGCTCCGGCTACCTCTCCGCGTCGAAATTCGCGCAGGAGGGCCTGACCGACGCCTACCGCAAGGAATACGGCTACGGGATCTTCGACGGCTCCGTGAAGCACTACCAGCTCAAGTTCCCGACCAACATGAACATGTGGATCGAGACCTGGAGCAAGGTGAAGAGCTCCTGAGATGGCATCGGCTAGCGCCGTGTCCCTCTCGTCGGGGCACGTTCAGGACAGGGGGGCGCCGCTCGCGGCGCCCCCGGCATCGACCTCCGGCGAGGTCTCCGTGTCGATCCGCGGGATCACGAAGTCCTTCGGCAAGACGACGGCGCTCGATGCCGCCAATCTCGAGATCCGCCGCGGCGAGTTCTTCTCGCTTCTCGGACCGTCCGGTTGCGGGAAGACGACGCTGCTCCGGATCATCGGCGGCTTCGAGACGCCCACGGGCGGCGATCTCCTCATTGCCGGTCGGAGCGCGCTCGGCGACCTCCCGTATCGTCGCCGGACGAACATGGTGTTCCAGCACGGTGCCCTGTTCCCGCACCTGACGGTGGCGCAGAACATCGCCTTCGGGCTCGAGATGAAGCGGCTGCCCAAGCCCCAGATCGCCAAGAAGGTCGAGGAGGCGCTCGCGCTGGTCCGGCTGTCCGGCTACGGGGACCGCAAGATCGACCAGCTCTCGGGTGGCCAGCGCCAGCGCATCGCCATGGCGCGCGCCCTCGTGAACGATCCCGAGGTGCTGCTTCTCGACGAGCCGCTCGGCGCGCTCGACCTCCAGCTCCGGCTGCAGATGCAGGAAGAGCTCCGCCGCCTGCACCGGGCGATCGGCGGCACCTTCATCTTCGTCACGCACGACCAGGGCGAGGCGATCACGATGTCCGACCGGATCGCCGTGATGAAGTCCGGCCGCATCCAGCAGGTCGGGACGCCGCGCGAGGTCTACGAGCGGCCGGCGAACAGGTTCGTGGCCGAGTTCATGGGCCATTCGAACTTCTACGACGGCGTGGTCGCCAGCCGCGGGCCGGACGGGGCCGGGACGGTCACCGTGAACGGACAGGCCTTCCCGACGCGTCTGCCGGCCGATGCGACGCCGGGCCAGAAGGTCTTCGTCGCGCTTCGCTACGAGAAGGTCGACGTCGCACCCGCGGCCCTGGCGGGCGGGGGCGCTCCGTCCCTGGAGGGCACGCTGGAGGAGGAGAGCTACATGGGCCCCTTCATCCGGCGCCGGGTCAATCTCGGACCCATGGGCGAGATCGTCTCGGATGCGGCGAATACCGGCCGGCAGCAGGCGATGGAGCCGGGCACGCGCGTTGCGGTGCACTGGTCCCTCGACAGCGCAACCGTCCTGACGAACTGAGCGAAGACACACACTCTGCGGAAATTCCGAACCAAGGATCGAGAACGACGATGCCGCACGCGACCGCGGATGACGGGGTGAAGCTGTACTACGAGGAGACCGGGTCCGGGCGGCTCGTGATCTTCGTGCATGAATTCGCCGGCAGCTACCGCAGCTGGGAGCCGCAGATGCGCCATTTCGGCCGGCGCTACCGCTGCGTGAGCTTTGCGGCGCGCGGATATCCGCCGTCCGACGTTCCGGAGGATCCCGCCTCGTATTCGCAGGCGCGCGCGGCAGACGACATCCTCGCGATCCTCGACCATCTCGGCGAGGAGAAGGCGCATGTGGTGGGCCTCTCCATGGGCGGGTTCGCAACGCTCCATTTCGGTTTCCGCCATGCCGCGCGGGCGCATTCGCTGATGGTCGGCGGCTGCGGCTACGGCGCGGAGACGGACAAGCGCGAGCGGTTCAAGGCGGAGGCCGACACCATCGCCGAGGCCCTCAAGCGGGACGGCATGGCCGCCTTTGCCGAGCGCTACGCCTATGGGCCGACGCGCGTGCAGTTCGAGAACAAGGACCCCCGCGGCTTCGCCGAGTTCAAGGCGATGCTGGCGGAGCATTCCGCGCTGGGCTCGGCCAACACGCAGCTCGGCGTCCAGCGCGAGCGGCCCTCGCTCTACGATCTCGTCGAGGACATGAAGAAGCTGACGGTCCCGACGCTCGTCCTGACGGGCGATGAGGACTGGCCCTGCCTCATGCCGGGCCTTCTCATGAAGCAGTCGATCCCGTCGGCCGCGCTCGCCGTGATCCCGAATTCCGGGCACACGATCAACATCGAGGAGCCGGACGAATTCAACCGGGTCGTCGGCGACTTCCTCGCCCAGGTGGATAGCGGCCGGTGGCCGAAGCGCGATCCGCGCTCCCAGAGCGCCTCGATCACGGGAATGAAGAGTTGAGCGCCGCAACGGGCCGGAGGACCTGATGCTGGGTCTTTCCATCAACCACTACCTGACGCCTGAAGGCTATTCGCTGACGCGCTTCCTCGACGAGGCGGCGGCGGTGGGTGCGGAGGGCGTCGGCATGACCGAGCGCGCCCTCTCCGAGATGGCGCTGCCGGAGCTCAAGCGCGCTCTTCGCGAGCGGAACCTCGTCGTCACCTCGCTCAACAGCTCGGGCTTCTTCCTCTGGGCCGACCCGGAGCGGGCGGCACGGCAGGCCGAGATCAACGCCCGGCTCATCGCCCGGGCGGCGGAGCTCGAAGCGGATACGCTCGTCCTGATCGGCGGCGGCCTGCACGACATGGGCGAGGAGCATCCGCGCAACCTCGCGGAGGCACGTCGGCGGGTCGAGGCCGAGCTCCCGGCCATCATCGAGGCGGCGGGCAGGGCGGGGGTGCGGCTCGGCATCGAGCCCATGCATCCGCTCCGCATCTTCACCAAGGCCTGCCTTAACACCCTCGCCCAGACGGAGGTGCTGCTCCAACGCCATCCCGACCTCGGCCTGGTGCTCGACCTGTTCCATTCCTGGTGGGAGCCCGATCTGCACGAGGCGCTCGGCCGGCTCGCCGATCGGATCACCCTCGTCCAGGTCTGCGGTGTCACCCAGTCCCGCACCGAGCCCGCCCTGCCGCGGCGCTGCCTGCCGGGCGAAGGCGTGATCGACCTGCCGGCGATCCTGAAGACGCTCGACCAGGCAGGCTATCGGGGCCGTTTCGAGTTCGAGCTCTTCGCGCAGGATCTCGACGGCCGCGAACCGGTCGACGTGATGCGGGCAGCGATGGCCGACTTCGCGTGGCTGGCCGGCGATGCGAACGCAGAGCAAGGGCGCCCCGTCGCATGAGCATCCTCGTCACCGGCGGTTCCGGCTTCGTCGGCATCAACATCGCGGCCGCGCTCCTCGAGCGCGGGGATGACGTCGTGCTTCTCGACGTGAACGCTCCGCCGGAGATGGCGGAGCGGCACCTCCGCTCCCTGCCCGGCACGCTCGCCATCGAGAGCGGCGATGTCCGGGACGGCGCCACGACGGCGCTCGCCATGAAGCGCCACGCGGTCCGTCGCGTCGTGCATGGGGCGGCCATCACGGCGGGCCCCGACCGCGAAACCTCGCAGGCGCGCTTCATCGCCGACGTGAATCTCGGCGGCACCATCGAGACCCTCGAGGCGGCGCTGGCGGCCGGCGTCACCCGTGTCGTGCAGCTCGGCACGGGATCGGTGTTCGGGGCGACGATCCAGCCCGGGACAGAGCTCATCGACGAGGGCGCCACGGTGCCTCTGCCGGACTCCCTCTACGGCATCACCAAATTCGCGGCCGAGCGCACCGCCTTGCGCTATCGCGACAAGCGGGGACTCGACGTGGTGGTCGGGCGGCTCGGCGTCGTGTTCGGGCCGTGGGAATACGCGACCGGCGTCCGGGATACGCTCAGCATCCCGTTTCAGCTCCTGCGCGCGGCGGAGGCGGGGGAGGTCGTCCGCTTCAGGCGCACGCTCCCGGACGACTGGGTCTACGTGAAGGATGTTGCGAGCGCCGTCGTCGCGCTGCTCGACATGGGACCGGCTCCGAACACCGTCTACCAGCTCGCGACGGGCGCGCGCTGGTCGGTGCCGGATTGGTGCGAGCGGCTGAAGCGTCGTTACCCGGGCTTCGACTACGCGGTGGTCGGGGACGACGAGCCGGTGACGATCGGGGCGACGCAGCCCTCCGCCCGCCCGCCATTCTCCGTCGAGCGACTGCGCCGCGATACCGGCTTTTCCGCCGCGTTCGGGGCCGACCAGGCCTTCGACGACTACCTGCGCTGGCGCGACGCGACCCGCTAGTGCCGGCCCTGACCTCCTCCGCTTCTCCTGTTTCGAAGGTGTCCCTTGTCCAGCATCCCTCTCGGCGCGGCATTCAGCCTTCACGGGAAGATCGCCGTCGTCACCGGCGCCGGTGGCGGGATCGGCAGCGCCATCGTCCAGACCTTCGCCGAGGCGGGCGCGAAGGTGGCGTGCCTTGACCTCGCCGCCCCCGAAGCGATCGCGGCGGGGATCCGCGAGTCCGGCGGCGAGGCGCTGGCGTTCGCCTGCGACGTGACTGACGAGGCTCGCACGCTCGCCGTCGCGGCCGAGGTGAAGGCCGCCTGGGGCGGCGCCCATGTCCTGGTCAACGGGGCTTCCAACGCCGACCCGAGCGGGACGGTGCTGGAGATCGGACTGGCGGACTGGAACCGCCTCTTCGCCGTGCAGGTCACGGGAGCCTATCTGATGAGCCGGGCCGTCCTTCCGCTCATCATCGCGAGCGGGGGCGGCAGCGTGATCCATATCGCGTCCCAGCTCGGCCATGTCGCCGCTGCCGGCCGGCCGGGCTACTGCGCCGCCAAGGGCGCCCTCCTGCAGCTCGCACGGGCGATGGCCCTCGACCATGCCGCCGACAAGGTGCGGGTCAACTCGCTCTCTCCCGGCGCGGTGGAGACCGGCCGGATGCTCCTTCGCCACGGCGACATGGCTACGGCGCTCGCCTACAACGCCCCGAAGCACATGCTGGGGCGGATCGGCCAGCCGATCGAGATCGCGCGGGGCGCGCTGTTCCTGGCGAGCGAGGCGTCCAGCTTCATGACCGGGACGGACCTGCTCGTGGATGGCGGCTACGCCAACATGTAGCCCGCCGGCGGCGCCGCCCGCACCGCGTGCTACGGGACGAGCGTCGGCCCGCAGATCAGCTTCAGCCACTCCGCCCTGTCCAGCGCGAAGGCCCATCCCGACAAGCCGGCCAATCCTGCCGCGCCGGATGCGAGCAGCAGCCCCCAGGCGGCTCCGGTTCGGGGCCAGTAGCGGGGATGCTCGGTCACGCCCGGCGCGATGGCGAAATGCGACGGACTGAGCCGCACGCCGTCGTCGCTCGCCCGCCAGCCGCCCTCGCTCCAGCGGCCGAGTCTCCATCCGCCCGTCTGCGGGTCGCAGAGGAGGAGGGCCCCGGAGCCTTTCAGCCGCGGAGGCATCTCGTCGATCGGATAAGGTGTTCGCCAGCGCAATCGACCATGCATCACCTGAGCTCCGCGTGATCGCCGACAACAATACAGCAGCTACATCAGTCTAGCAGCATGATGTTGCCAGGGGGCGACGCTGCGATCGGTTGACAAAGGGCAGGGGAGTGCAGGAGGATTTGCGCCTTCACCTTTGTCCTCGCCTGCTTCGTGGGCGGAAGGATTGGTGTGAAGGAGCGCGCTGCCATGGCGATCATGGAAGCCATTGTCGGTTTTGAGCCGAGCTCCATCCGCCGGGTTTCCGGATACTCTCCGCTTGTGCCGTTGCCGACCGCGCTGCCGGGCGCGCTTCTCGATCGAGGCGAGCTCCTGCTCAGCCTTGTGCGCGCGAAAAGGTGACGGGAGATGGCGATCGCGCTCGCTCTCGTCCTGATCGCGATCGGCTCCGTCGCCTTTCACCTGCTGAGCCCCTGGTGGTGGACCCCGATCGCGTCGAATTGGGGGTACATCGACGGAACCCTGGTGATCACCTTCTGGATTACCGGGGCCGTCTTCGTCGCCGTCCTGCTGTTCACGGCCTTCTGCGTCGTCCGCTTCCGGCACGGGTCGGGGAGGGCGGTGGAGTACGAGCCGGAGAGCAAGCGCCTCGAATTGGTCCTCACGGTCGCGACCGCCATCGGGGTGGGCGCCATGCTGGCTCCCGGGCTCTATGTCTGGAGCCAGTTCGTCACCGTCCCGCACGACGCGTCCGAGGTCGAGGTTGTGGGGCGGCAATGGTCCTGGAGCTATCGCCTGCCCGGCAAGGACGGGAAGCTCGGGACGGCCGACACCCGGGCCGTCACGGCCGAGAACCCGCTCGGGCTGAACCCCAACGATCCCGCCGGACAGGATGACCTCGTGATCGAGGCCGACGACCTCGTCCTCGAGGTCAACAAGCCGATCAAGGTTCTGCTGCGCTCGCTCGACGTCCTGCACGATTTCTACGTGCCCGAGTTCCGCGGCAAGATGGACATGATCCCCGGCGCGGTCACCTATTTCTGGCTGACCCCGACCCGGACGGGCACCTACGACATCCTGTGCGCGGAGCTCTGCGGTGTCGGGCATCCGCAGATGCGGGGCCAGGTCGTCGTCGCGGACGAGGCCGCCTACCAGGCCTGGATCGACAAGCAGAAGACCTTCGCGGAGCTGTACGGGCCCCAGCGAACGAAAAAGGCGAGCTACGAGGTGGCGCCGACGGAGTGAACGCCACCCGCTGGGAGGACGTGCATGAGCGATGTCGCACTAGGCCCGGACGACCGCATCCCGCCGGCCGAAGTCGCGGATGTCGAACTCTATCACCCGCACAGCTTCGTCACGAAGTGGGTGTTCTCTCAGGACGCCAAGGTCATCGCCATCCAATACGCGATGACCGCGATGACGATCGGCCTCGTCGCGCTCGTGCTGTCCTGGCTGATCCGCCTGCAGCTCGGCTTTCCGGGCACCTTCTCCTTCATCGATCCGAGCCAGTACCTCCAGTACATCACCATGCACGGCATGATCATGGTGATCTATCTGCTCACCGCACTCTTCCTCGGCGGCTTCGGAAACTACCTGATCCCCCTGATGGTCGGCGCGCGGGACATGGTGTTCCCGTACATCAACATGCTGAGCTACTGGATTTACCTGCTCGCCGTGCTCGTCCTCGTGGCGAGCTTCTTCGTGCCGGGCGGGCCGACGGGCGCCGGCTGGACGCTCTATCCGCCGCAATCGATCCTTCCGGGCACGCCCGGCTACGAGTGGGGCATCATCCTGATGCTCGTCTCGCTCATCATCTTCATCATCGGCTTCACGATGGGCGGGCTGAACTACGTGGTCACCGTCCTGCAGGGCCGCACGCGCGGCATGACGATGATGCGGCTGCCCCTGACCGTCTGGGGCATCTTCACGGCGACCGTGCTCGCGCTCCTCGCCTTCCCGGCCCTCTTCGTCGCCTGCGTGATGATGCTGTTCGACCGCCTGCTCGGCACCAGCTTCTTCATGCCGACGCTGGTCTCGATGGGCGAGCAGCTGAAATACGGCGGCGGGAGCCCGCTCCTCTTCCAGCATCTCTTCTGGTTCTTCGGGCATCCCGAAGTCTACATCGTCGCCCTGCCGGCCTTCGGCATCGTGTCCGACCTGATCGCCGTGCATGCCCGCCGCAACATCTTCGGCTACCGCATGATGGTCTGGGCGATCATCGCCATCACGGTGCTCAGCTTCGTCGTCTGGGCGCACCACATGTATGTGAGCGGGATGAACCCGTGGTTCGGGTTCTTCTTCGCGACGACCACGCTGATGATCGCCATCCCGACCGCGATCAAGGTCTATAACTGGGTGCTGACCCTGTGGCGGGGCGACATCCACCTGCGCGTGCCGATGCTGTTCGCGCTCGCCTTCATCGTCACCTTCGTGAATGGCGGGCTGACGGGTCTCTTCCTCGGCAACGTCGTGGTCGACGTGCCCCTCTCCGACACGATGTTCGTCGTCGCGCATTTCCACATGGTGATGGGCGTTGCGCCCATCATGGTGATCTTCGGCGCGATCTATCACTGGTACCCGAAGATCACCGGCCGGATGTACAACGACGTGCTCGGCAAGGTGCATTTCTGGGTCACGTTCCTCGGCGCCTACGCGATCTTCTTCCCGATGCACTATCTCGGCCTGCTCGGGATGCCGCGCCGCTATCACGACATCGGCCAGACGAGCTTCATCCCCGATTCTGCCCATACGCTGAACGCCTTCATCAGCGTGGCCGCGCTCGTCGTCGGCGCGACGCAGCTCCTGTTCCTGTTCAACCTGTTCTGGAGCCTTCGCTACGGGGCTAAGGCGGACGGCAATCCCTGGCACGCGACGACGCTCGAGTGGCAGACGCCGCAGACCCCACCCGCTCACGGCAACTGGGGCAAGGAACTCCCGGTCGTCTACCGCTGGGCCTACGACTACAACGTGCCCGGCGCCGACAGGGACTTCGTCCCCCAGAACCAGCCCACGCTGAGATCGACGGCTTAGGGGGCGGCATGGGCGCGACGATCCTCGTCATCGCGCTGATCGGCGTCGTCGCCTCCTTCTGGCTCGCGCGGCAGCGCCTCTCCGCCAAGCCATGGCTGGAGGCCGGTCCCCTGGGCGAGTTCCCCGGGACCGGGCCGCTGGCCGCGGATCCGGCGAAGATCGCCCTCGGCATGTTCCTGGCCGTCGTCGCCTCGCTCTTCGCCCTGTTCGCCGGCGCCTACCTGATGCGCATGCAGCTCGGCGACTGGCGGACGCTGCCGAAGCCCGGGATCCTCTGGGTCAACACGGGGATCCTGGTCCTTGCCAGCGGCGCCCTCGTCTGGGCGCAGGAGGCCGCGGATCGGGGCTCTCTCGCGCAGACGCGCCGCGCGATCCTGCTTGCTGCCGTCGCCTCGCTCGCCTTCCTGGCCGGGCAGGTCCTCGCCTGGCGTGATCTGGTGCGGGACGGCTATTTCCTCGCCACGAACCCGGCGGCGACGTTCTTCTACCTGATCACCGGAATGCACGGGCTCCACCTGCTCGGAGGCCTCGTCGCGCTCGGCCGCACCGCAAGCCGCGCCTGGGGCGAGACGGACGCCGCGGCCCTGCGGCCCAGCCTCGATCTCTGCGCCATCTACTGGCACTTCCTGCTGCTGGTCTGGTGCCTCCTGTTCAGCCTGTTCCTGGTGACCTGAGGAGAGGGTGGATGCACGCACCTCCGGGCCTGGCCACGTCCGAACCCGCCCAAGCCGCCGGTCGCTGGGGCGGCATCGTCTCGGACTGGAGCTCCGATCAGAGGGCCTTCAAGGACGTGTCCTGGGGGAAGGCCATGATGTGGGTCTTCCTCCTGTCCGACACCTTCATCTTCGGCTGCTTCCTGCTGTCCTACATGTCCGTGCGCATGTCGACGACGGTGCCGTGGCCGAACCCGAGCGAGGTCTTCGCGCTCCACATGTTCGGGCACGACATCCCGCTGATCCTGATCGCCATCATGACCTTCGTGCTGATCACCTCGAGCGGCACGATGGCGATGGCGGTGAACTTCGGCTACCGCCGCGAGCGCCGGAAGACGGCGCTGCTCCTGCTCGTGACCGCGATCCTCGGCGCGACCTTCGTGGGCATGCAGGCCTTCGAATGGACGAAGCTGATCCAGGAGGGGGTGAGGCCCTGGGAGAACCCCTGGGGCGCGCCGCAATTCGGCTCGACCTTCTTCATGATCACGGGCTTCCACGGGACGCACGTGACGATCGGGGTGATCTTCCTCCTGATCGTGGCCCGAAAGGTCTGGCGCGGCGATTACGACACCGGACGGCGCGGCTTCTTCACGAGCCGGGCAGGGCGCTACGAACTCGTCGAGACGACGGGCCTCTACTGGCACTTCGTCGATCTCGTCTGGGTGTTCATCTTCGCCTTCTTCTATCTGTGGTGAGCGCCATGGCACATGCCGCGACCGTCCATGCTCCACCTCCGCCGGCCGCGGCGCACAGCGAAGGCGGCCAGCACCATCCGATCAGGCTCTATCTCGTGGTCTGGGCCTGGCTGTTCGTGCTCAGCGCCTGCTCCTACGCGGTGGACTATTTCCACGTGCAGGGGCTCCTGCGCTGGACGCTGATCATCATCTTCATGCTGGCCAAGGCCGGGCTGATCGTGGCGATCTTCATGCACATGGCCTGGGAGCGGCTCACGCTCGTCTACGCGATCGTGCTGCCGACCGCTTTGCTTCTCGTCTTCGTCGGGATGATGGTGTCCGAGTCGAGCTACACGCACCTGACCCGGACGATCTTCTTCGGCGGCCCGTGACCGGCGAGCGGACCTGACGGCCGCTCGCCGGACCACCCGTCAGGAGCCGACGGCGCGCCTGTACAGGTGCCAGCTCGCGTGCCCGAGGACGGGCAGCACGATGGCGAGCCCGACCAGGAGCGGCGCCGAGCCGATCATCACCAGCGCCGCGATGATCAGCGCCCAGGTCGCCATGATGCGCGGGTTGCGGCGGACGACCTCCACCGAGGTGAGGATCGCCGTGCCGACGCCGACATTCCTGTCCAGGAGCATCGGGAAGGACACGACGCACATGCTGAAGACGGCGAGTGCGTAGAGGAAGCCGAGCACGTGCCCAAGGACGATCAGCGTCCAGCCTCGGGGCGTCGTCACCACCTCCCACAGGAAATCGTCGTAAGCTTCGGGGACGAGGTCGCCGTAGATCGCGTGGTAGAGCGCCTGGGCAGTGGCCAGCCAACAGACGAGCACCACCAGCAGCAGGACGCCCATCGCCAGGATCGATACGAGCGCCGGCGACTGGAGAACGGCGAAGACATCGGCCGCGGAGGTGCTGAGCCCCTGCTCGCGGCGCCGGCTCAGTTCGTACAGGCCGATGGCGGCAAAGGGGCCGATCAGCGCAAAGCCCGAGACCAGCGGGAACAGGAGCGGGAGGGCATTCGCCGAGAAGGTGAGCGCGGCAAGGCAGATGCCGAAGACGGGGTAGATCAGGCCCAGGAAAACGAGGTGGGACGGCATCTTCGTGAAGTCGTCGTATCCTCTCCGGAGCGCGTCCTTGAGGTCGGCAACCTCCAGCTGACGAATCGCGGGCACATCGGGCGAGGTAATCGGAGTTGCAAGTCGAGACGTGGCCATAGCTGTCCCTCCGGCTCAGGGGACGGTCACGGCTCGCATTTACGGTACGGCGCTCGATGGTCACGCTCGAACCGCGACCTAACGCCCGCACCCTACGCCTCTCCGACTCTTGCGCCCAGCCCCCAATCGGGATGGCTTGGCCGCCGCGGGAGCGCGACCCGGGCTCTTCGGCGGGGTTTGTGAAACCTCGTCTCCTCGCGTAAACAGCGCCGGTGCATCGCCGGGCGGCACCGGACCCATCGGTCTCGGCCGCGAGGCTCGATGTGCCAGGCCCTTTCACGAAGGCGCGAGCAGGCTGAGGATACGGAACGGAGCCGGTGAAGCTGCACAGGTCTCTGCTCGCCCTCCTTGCCGCCGCCATGGCCACTCCCGGCCTCGCCCAGGAGCTTGCCTCGCCCCCGGCCGAGCGAATATCGCCGGACAGCTGCCTGCCTCGCGCCGCCGTCTATGCGGCCGGAAACGTTCGGGTGTGGGTGACCCGCATCGGGACGATGCTGGAGGACAACCCTCTCCGCCCGCTGTCGCGGGAGAGGCTCCTCGTCCTGCAGGTCGTCGTGAACGGCCGGTCCGCCACGGCCTACGGGCCGGATTTCGACCAGATGCGGCAGGGAGGCTCGCCCGCTCGCCTCGAGGAGGCGAGCGGCAGCCGGATCGACTGGAAGGCAGGCGCCAGGGAGCTGCCGGCGTCCTTCCGCGTGGTGGCCGAGGACGGCCGGCCCCTCCTCGGCCCGCTCGCCTTCCAGTCCTGCGGCGATGCTCCCGCCGTCGCGGCCGAGAAGCCCGCCCAGGCGCGGCGGCGCCCGTCGGAGGAGGGCCGTCGCGCTCCCGACGGGAGCGGAGGCGGCAACCGGCCAGGGCTGCCCCAGGGCGCAATCCCGTCAGGCGGGGGCGGCGGGCTATCCCTTCCGCCACCCTGACCGTTTAGTGCTTCGGCCCTGAGGTCTTCGCTCAGCCCTGGGCGGTGTGCCGGGACGGGTTGGTCTGGCCCCAGCTATGCCGGTTGATGACGCCGACGCGCCAGCCGGCCGCGCCGTCCCCGGCGAAGTGGTCCAGCCGGGTCAGCGAGCAGTTCTCCACCGCGAAGGCCAGCGCCCCCTGCGGATCGAGGCCGAGCGCGTGGGCGATTGCCCCGCGGATGGTGCCGCCATGTGCGACCGCGATGATGTCCCGGCCCGCATGAGCCGCGGTGAGCCGATCGATCGCCGCCGAGACGCGCCGGCAGAGGTCAGCAAAGCTTTCGCCTCCCGGCGGGCGCTCGTCCGCGGGTGCGAACCAGTAGCTCGCCGCCATGGGCCGGCGCCCGGCGAAGAACCCGGCCCGGTCGAGCCCCTGCCACTCGCCGAGGTTCTGCTCGGCGAAGTCGGGTATCACGGTGGGGGAGGGAGCCTCGGCGCCGCCGGACAGGTATCCGGCATCCCAGAGCGCCTCGGCAGTCTGGCGGGTTCGCCCGAGATGGCTCGTCACCCAGAGCGCATCCTTCGGCAGCTCTGTCGCGAGCGCCTCGAAGATGTGGGTGTCGCCGCAATCGCAGTCGATGTCCGACTGGCCGTAGATCCGGCCGCCGTCACTCCGGACGGGGGCATGGCGGATCCACCACCAGCGGGTCCGCACGAAGGTCGGGGCTCGGCCTGCAACGGCCCCGGATGACAATTCCTGGGTGGGATCAGTTGCCACGCATATCCTCGCAAAGCATGGGTTCTCTTCAGCCATCGGCCGCAGGCTGACAACTCGGGAGGGCGCGAATGGGCCGGCTTGCCGGGAAACGTGCGATAGTGACGGGGGCGGGCAGCGGCATCGGTCGCGCGAGTGCGCGTCTCTTTGCCGCTGAGGGCGCCGTGGTCCTCGCCGTCGATCGGGATGAGGAAGCGGTCGGAGAGACGGTCCGATCCATCGTGTCTGCCGGACAGGTCGGGATCGCGCTGAGTGCCGATGCCGGGAGCGAGCCCGACGTCTGCCGCTTTATCGGGCGCGCCGTGGACGAGTTCGGCGGGCTCGACATCATCTACGCCAATGCCGGGATCAGCGGCGGCATGGTCCCGTTGCTGGAACAGTCGGTCGATCTCTGGACCGAGCTCCTGCGCGTCAACCTGGTCGGCGCATTCCTGGCCATCAAGCATGGTGCGCCGGTCCTGACGGCGGGCGGTGGCGGGTCGATCCTCTGTACCGCCTCCGTGGCAGGGCTTCGCGCGAACGCCGCGGGTGCTCCGTACAGCGCCAGCAAGGCCGGCGTGATCAGCCTCGTGCAGACCTCCGCCAATGCGCTCGCGGGGACGGGCATCCGGGTGAACGCGATCTGTCCCGGCCTGATCGAGACGGGGATGACGCGGCCTCTGTTCGAGGCGGCGCGCGCCCGTGGCACCGAGGACCGCATCGGCCAGCTGAATCCGCTCGGCCGGGCCGGCCTGCCGGAGGAAGTCGCCGCGACCGCGCTTTTCCTCGCCAGCGACGAGGCCTCGTATGTCAACGGCCAGGCGATTGCGGTCGACGGCGGGCTGAGCAGCACCCACCCGTTCGCCAGGCATCGAAAGTGAAGCGAGTATGGCGTCCTGGGGTGATCTGAACGCCCGCCTGAACGGGCTGGTCCGCGCCGGCATCATCTCGGCGTTCAGGACCAATGTCGGGACGCGAGCTCCCGGATCCGAGCTTGCCGTCGTCGTGCGGCCGCCGGAGGAGCCGCCCGCCGCGGACGTCGGCGATCACGCCACCCTCCGCCGGCGGGTCGGATTGGCTCTGGCGACGATCGCCCCGGGCGCCAGGATCTCCATCGAGGACGAGGACGGGCGCAATGTGCCGGAAACACACCCTGGCTAGGCCCTAGCCCGGCGAGCGGGATCGGTCCCCCTGCTGGCGTCCGTCTCCCGGATCGGGGTAGCATCGTGTCGATAAGTCCCGGGAGAGGACGAGCCTTGGCGAGGTGGCGCAAAGCGCTGATGGGGATCGCGCTCGCGGCGGGGTGGCTGCTCGTCCAGCCAGCGTCGGCGCGCACGTTCCGCGCTGCGGACAACCAGATCGAGGGCTATCCGACCGTCCAGGCCCTCCAGTTCATGGACCGGCTCGTCCGCGAGAGAACCGGGGGGCGGCACCGCATTCAGGTCTTCCACTCCCGCCAGCTCGGCGAGGAGAAGGACACGATCGAGCAGACGCGGGTGGGGGCGATCGACATCAATCGCGTCAACGTCACCCCCCTGGCCCACATCGCGCCCCTCGCGCAGGTCCTGACGCTCCCTTTCCTGTTCGACTCGCAGGAGCATCTCGATCGCGTGCTCCAGAGCGAGATCGGACAGGAGATCCTGGAGAGCTTCCGGCCGGCCGGCCTGGTCGGTCTCACCTTCTACGATTCCGGCGCGCGATCGCTCTACAACGCCGTCCGGCCGATCAACACGCCGGCGGACGTGCAAGGGCTCACGATCCGGGTGCAGCAATCTGAGGTGATGGATGACCTCGTCCGCGCCCTCGGCGGCAAGCCCGTCACCCTGTCCTACGGCCAGGTGCTGGCGGCGCTGCAGATGAAGCTCGTCGACGGGGCGGAGAACAATTGGCCGTCCTACGTGTCGACGGGGCACAGCTCGGCCGCGCCCTACATCGCCCTCACCGAGCACGTGCGGGCGCCGGAAATCGTGGTGATGGCCGCCAAGGCCTGGGACGGGCTTTCGGCCGAGGATCGGCTGATCTTCCGGCAGGCGGCGCGGCAATCGGCTTCGTTCATGCGCGCCCGGTGGATCGAGTACGAGCGCGAGATGCGGCAGCTCGCATCCTCCACGGCCGTCGTGACGGAGATCGACCGGAAGGCGTTCCGGGACGCCACCGCCCCGGTCCGGGAGAAGTTCCTCGCCGACCCCGCGATGCGCGACCTCGCGCGTCGCATCGAGGCGATGCGGTAGCCCCATGCTCGCGCGCCCTGAGCAGATCGGGAGCTCGGCCACATCCGAGCGGCGAACCTCCGCAGCCCTCGAGCGGGTTGTGCGGCGTTCCCCGATCCGCTGGCGCATCCTGGCGATCGCGGTGTTCAACTCGGCAGTGGCCCTGCTCCTGCTCGCCCTGATCTGGAACGGCGCGAGGGTTCTCGGGGATGCCTGGTCGGATCTGCGCCGGGTGCGCTCTTCCGAGCGGTTCCTCCGTTCGCTCGACAGCGATGCGGAGCAGCTGCAGAGCCTGATCCACCGCTACTTCGCCCAGAGCGACCCGGACGTCCACGCCAAGATCATCGACATCCGCGAGACGCTGATCAGCCAGCTTCGCGTTCAGGCGCGGCTGGATCCCCTGCTGGCGGATGCGAGCCGGCCGCTGACGGAGATCACCGAGCGCTACGTCGCCGGCTTCGACCAACTGCGGGACGCGCGGACGGCGATCACCTTCATCTACGACGGCAAGGTCCTGCGCGCCTCGCGCGACATGGCGAACCTCTATGCGCTGGTCACGAACGCCACCACCGACCCGGCATCGCTGATCTGGCCGGCGCTGAGCAAGTCGCGCGAGGCGTTCAACGCCATGATGCTGGCCGCGAACGCCTTCTATCTTTCGAATTCGTCGCCCGCCGCCGCGGAGGCGAAGGCCTACGCGAAGGTGATCAAGCGGACCGCGCCCGTGATGGCCGACCTGTCCGGCGGCGACGAGATCCGCCGGCGGGCCCTCCTCGGCCTCGAGGAGCGGGCCGACCTCTTCGAGACGGGGATCGACGAACTCCAGGAGCAGTTCGCGAACCAGTCGCGCCTCCTGCGCGAGGCCGTGGACGGGAATGCGGAGGCGATGTCGGCCGCGATCGACCGACTGACCGGGGGCATCCACGCTCTCGAGCAATCCGCGCAGCGCCGCTTCGACCAGACCCTGGAGGACGTGGCCGTGCGGCTGAGCCTCCTGGCGCTTGCCTTCGTGGTGCTCGTCGTCCTCATGGGCATCCAGATTGCCAAGAGCATCAGCGAGCCCCTCGCCGATCTTCGCAACGCCATGCTGTCGATCGCCTCCGGGAACTACGACCGGCGCGTCTCGGGCCTCACGGCGGGAGACGAGATCGGCGAGATGGCCCGGGCGGTCGAGGTTTTCCGCGAGAATGCCATCGCCAAGCGGCGCGCCGAGGAAGACCTGCGTCAGGCCAAGGAGCGCGCCGAACGGGCGCTGACCGACCTGCGCGAGACGCAGACGAGCCTGATCGAGGCGGAGAAGCTGGCGGCCCTCGGCGGCCTGGTCGCAGGGGTGGCGCACGAGGTCAACAATCCCGTCGGGATCAGCCTCACGGTCGCGTCCAGCCTGGCCCGCCGCGCGGAGGATTTCGCCGCGGAGGTGGCCACCGGCCAGATCCGCCGCTCGCGGCTGGACGAGTTCACCCGGTCGACGGCGACCGCCGCGAACCAGCTCGTCTCCAACCTCATGCGGGCGGGCGAGCTCGTGCAATCCTTCAAGCAGGTCGCGGTCGACCGCAGCCAGGCGGAACGGCGGACCTTCGACCTCGGCCACGCGATGGAGCAGATCCTGGCGAGCCTTCGGCCGACGCTGAAGACCTCGGAGGTGCAGCTGATCGTCGAGGTGCCGGAGGGCATCGGGATGGACAGCTATCCCGGCCCGCTCGGGCAGATCCTCACCAACCTCTTCCTCAATTCGCTTCACCACGGCTTCGACGGCCGGCCGGGCGGCACGATCTTCGTGTCCGCCCGCCTGCGCGGCCGCGACGAGGTCGAGATCCTGTTCCGGGACGACGGCCACGGGATGACGGAAGAGGTGCAGCGCTCCGCCTTCGATCCCTTCTTCACCACCCGGCGTGGCTCAGGCGGAACGGGACTCGGACTGCATATCGTCTACAATCTCGTGACGGCCCGGCTCGGGGGCAGGATCATCCTGTCTTCGAGCCCCGGGCTCGGTGCAACCTTCCTGATCGTGCTGCCGCTCGTCGCGCCCCGCGAAGCTAGCCGGGGTGATGGTGTGCGGGCGGAGGCTGGACATGTCTGACGGCGACGAGCTGATTGCGCTCCTGGACGACGTGGAGCCGGCTCCCGCGGGCGAGATGCTGCCGCCCTGGCGGGTGGCCGTCATCGACGACGACCCGGCCGTTCACGAGGGAACGCGCTTCGCGCTCTACGACTACAAGCTCAGCGGGCAGGGGCTGGAGATCCTCTCCGCCCACTCGGCCAAGGAAGGCCGCGAACTGCTGGCCCGCTACCCGGACATCGCGGTCGTCCTGCTCGATGTCGTGATGGAAACCGAGACGGCGGGCCTCGACCTCGTCGGCTTTATCCGAAACGAGCTTCGCAACGAGACCGTCCGCATCATCCTGCGGACCGGGCAGCCGGGCCAGGCTCCCGAGCGCCGGGTGATCGTCGATTACGACATCAACGACTACAAGGCGAAGACAGAGCTCACCGCCGACAAGCTGTTCACCAGCATCACGGCCGCGCTGCGCAGCTACCAGCAACTGCAGCGGATGGTGGAGACGCGCCGCGGGTTGGAGATCATCATCGAGGCCGCCTCGACGCTCTTCGACTTCCGCTCCATGCAGCGCCTCGCCGAAGGCGTGCTGACCCAGCTCGCCTCCCTGCTGGAGGTCGATTGCGCCGGCATCCTCGTCCTGCGGGAGGACGGGATGGAGCAGGAGAGCTTCTCCATCCTGGCGGGCTCCGGCTGCTACCGGCGCTTCGTCGAGGACGTGGCGGAGTTCGAGCGCGAGCGGGAGCTGAACGACGTCGTGAAGCAGGCCTTCGAGCGCCGCTGCCATGACTTCATGGAGCGTCGCTCCGTTCTCTATGTGAAGACGGGCAGCGGACGGGAGGTCATCGTCCTCCTCGAAGCCGCGAAGAGCCTGTCGGACACGAACCGGGCGCTTGTCGAAGTCTTCTCCAGCCGCTTGTCCATCGCCTTCGACAACGTGATCCTCTATCAGCAGCTGCAGGATGCCAATCTGCGGCTGGAGGAGCGCGTCCTGAAGCGTACGGCTGAACTCAAGAGCGCCAACCATCGTCTTGCCGCGCAGACCGCCGAGCTGAGGCGCGCGAACCGTTTCAAGACCGAGATACTCGGCACGATTGCCCACGACCTGAAGAACCCCCTCGGCGTGATCATGGGGCGTTCGGAGATGCTGTCCGACCTCCTGGCCATGCAGCCCGTTCCCAATGGCCAGGTCGGGGATCAGATCCGCCATGTCCGGGATTCCGCCAAGCGTCTCACCAACATGGTCGATACGCTCATCACGGATGCCATGAACGACGCGCTCGACGTCACGATCCGGCGTGAGCCGCTGGATCTGGCCGCGCTCGTCGGAGACGTCGTCGAGGCCAACCGGCCGCTCGCGGAGCGCAAGGATCAGGCGCTGACGATGGCGGGTCCTGAATCGCTCACGACGTGCGGCGATCAGGACAGGCTCTGGGAGGCGGTGGACAACCTCGTCTCCAACGCGATCAAATACAGCCCCACCGGGGGCGCCATCCGGGTCGAGCTGCGGCGGGAGGGGGCAGACTCCATCGTGCACGTCCGCGACAACGGACCGGGCCTGTCCCCGGAGGATGTCGGCCGGGTCTTCGGCCGGTTCCAGCGCCTCTCGGCCAAGCCCACGGGCGGGGAAAGCTCCACCGGGCTCGGGCTTTCCATCGCCAAGCGCATACTCGACCTGCATCACGGCCGAATCTCCGTCGAAAGCGCCGGGCCGGGTCACGGCGCGACCTTCACGATCTCCATTCCGGATCCGGAGTAGGCAGCGATGGCTTCCACCCCCCATATCGTTGTCGTCGACGACGAAGCGCCTGCCCGCGAGATGGTGGGCGACTACCTGAAGATGCACGGCTTCACGGTGACGCTCTGCGACGGCGGCGCGAGTCTCAGGCGCGAGCTCAAATCGGCGAGCCCGGACCTCATCGTCCTCGACCTGAACATGCCGGAGGAGGATGGGCTCTCGATCGTGCGCGATCTGAAGCGACAGAACGGCACGCCGGTCATCATGCTCACTGCGACGGCCAGTCCGATCGACCGGGTCGTCGGCCTCGAGATCGGGGCGGACGACTACGTGGCCAAGCCGTGCGAACTCCGCGAACTCGTAGCGCGGATCAGGTCCGTCCTGAGGCGAAGCGGGCAGGGCGAGGCGGCGCCCGCCCAGAAGAACCGGCGCATCCGTTTCGGCACGAAGTGGCTCGACCTCGATGCTCACCATCTGCGCGACGACGAGGATGCCATCCATCCGCTGACCGCCTCCGAGTTCAGCCTGCTGAAGGCCTTCGCGGAAAACCCGCAGCGGGTTCTCACCCGGGAGCGCCTCCTCGACCTCGCCAGCGCGCGCGACGACGAGCCGTTCGATCGCGCCATCGATGTCCGGATCACCCGCATTCGCCGCAAGATCGAGCCGGATCCGGGGCAGCCGAGAATCATCCAGACGGTGCGCGGAGCCGGTTACCTCTTCTCCCCGGAGGGCCGCGAACGCTGAGCGGCGTTCACGAAGCGGCGGTGCGGAGAAGCGCTCGCGCGGCGGTTTATTTCCCGAGCTGCCGCGGCGCGAAACAAACCGTTCGAACACGAAATCAGACCATGCCCCGGCGCAAGACCGCTGAAAACGGGGCGATCTAGAAGCGCCTCCATCAAACAAGGCCGGAGAGGCCGATGGAGGCTCACGTGATCACCACCCTCAAGTTGGCGGGCATCAGCGCGATTCTCTCGGCCGGTATCGTCTCGGGCTTCCCCGGTGCGGAGCGCGGTACCGGCCACCCGGCCGGCAAGCTCTTCTACGATCGGGCAGGCGATCCGGCTCCCGCCAGTTTCACCTTCGCCGCGGCCGATCCAAGGGCCCTTCGCTCCGTCGACGTGAACAAGAGCGCCAAGGGCGATCGCGGGCGCGTCGACGGCGGGGCGAGGTGCACGGACCAGGCATGGCTCCTGGCCGCCGGCGATTGCCGGCCCAACTTCAACCTGTCCTCCGGGCGCACGGCCGAGCTTCGAACCGCCGACAATGTTTCGACCCTGGTTCGGGCCGTCCCGTCGCCTCTCGCATCCCGCTGACGCGATGCGCCGGCACCGCTTTCATCCTGAAGGCGGACGTCTTTCTTCCTACTCAGCGCGGTTAGGTCGGGAACCAACGACGCCGTTCTGCGCTGATTGGCCAACTTTGATTTGCGGAGCGACAAAATGGACGTGGTGAAGGCGAAAGCGGTTCCCGACGCGATGGGAATCGCCACGCGACTCGCAGGATTCCTGGCTTCGACCTTCGCCACGATCACGCTGATGGTGATGCTGGTGGCCTGAAGCCGCGCGATCCCTGCGGAAGCTGCGGGAGGCAGATCTCCGGGCCGCGAATCGTGGCCGGTAGCGTCCCCGCCTGGCGGTGAGCCGAATCGGCTCATTCCGCTAGGCGCCGCGGATCTCCGAAGCGGAGCGCGATGACCCGCTCTCGGGCTGACTGCAGTGTGGGATTCGTTCGCTGTAGGGGAAAGGATTGTGCCCAGCGCGGGGCTCTTTGAGGGCTGCGCATCCTGCGCGCCACGACCAAGTCCCTGTCCTGGGAGAGGGTCGTCCTAAGCTAGCGATTTCCGCTGATTATTTGGCACCAAGCGACTAAGTCGTTTGGTGCGGCCGAGAGGACTCGAACCTCCACTGGTCTCCCAACTAGCACCTCAAGCTAGCGCGTCTACCAATTCCGCCACGGCCGCAACAGAAACGAGGCCCGAGGGCCTCGCCGGAGCCGCGCTGGTAGCACTTCGAATCCGGCGGAACAAGCCCGGTTTTGAGATTTATGCTGCCGCGGGCCGTTCCAATGCCGTGACGAGGTTGAACGGCGGCGCGCCATCGCCCCCGATGCGGACGCCGCCCTGCCGGATGACGCTTTCCTTCCGGATCATCTCCGTCACCTGGATGGAAATCGCGCGACCGGTCACCACGACATTGCCGCGGGCGATCGGGTGGCCGTTCACGAGGATGTCGACGATCTCGGCGTCGCTGCCATCGAGTTCGACGATGGCCCCGCGGCCGAGCTTCAGCAGCTGGTGAAGCGGCATGCGGGTGGTGCCAAGCTGGACCGTCAGGTCTACATGGAGGCTGTCCAATTCGCTCACCGTGCCTGAACCCCTGGCGATGCCCACGATCGCGCCTCTCGAACGGTTACGATGTCATCGAAACAGGGTGAACCCTTGGTAAACGGCCGGGACGGCCTCGCCCTGGCCATGCTCCCCGTTGAGGGCTCTCCGCCGGTCGAATGGCGGATCGAGGACGCCCTCGTCCCGTATGAGGCGGCGCTCGCCTTCATGGACGAGCGCGTCGCCGCCATTGCGGACGGGAAGGCCCGTGAGCTCGTCTGGCTGCTGGAGCACCCGCCCGTCTACACGGCCGGTACCTCGGCGAATGATCGCGACCTGGTCGAGCCCGGGCGATTCCCGGTGGTTCGCACCGGCCGGGGCGGGCAGTACACCTATCACGGCCCAGGCCAGCGCGTGGCCTATGTCATGCTCGACCTCAGCCGCCGTCAGCCGGATCTGCGGCGCTTCGTGGCGGCACTCGAGGCCTGGCTGATCCTGACGCTCGACGCCTTCAACCTGCGCGGCGAACGTCGAGAGGATCGCGTCGGTGTCTGGGTGCGACGGCCGGACAAGGGCGAGACCGTCGAGGACAAGATCGCGGCCATCGGCATCCGGGTTCGGCGCTGGGTGACGTTCCACGGCGTGAGCCTGAACGTCGAGCCCGACCTGTCACATTTTTCAGGCATCGTTCCGTGCGGCGTTGCCGAGCACGGGGTCACCAGCCTCGTCGATCTCGGGCTGCCCGTGACAATGGCGGATGCGGACATCGCGCTGCGTCAGGCGTTCGAGGCGATCTTCGGCCCGACCGTCAGCTCCGCCGGCACCTGACCCGTCTTCGCACACGATTCGTGGCCGCCCCGCGGGCCTGGCCCACGGAATTGCTAAGCTTCGGTTGACGCATGGAACGGCCGAGCTTCAGATGCGTTCACCCATCTCTCAAGTCCGGATCAGGGTTCCGCCATGCGCAATCCTCAGTCGCTCCGTGGAGCCTTCATCGCCGCGGCGATCGCGCTCCCGCTCGGGGTGCCGAGCCCTGCTTCGGCCGCCGGCCTCTTCGAGGCCATCGGCGAGCTCTTCGGCATCAACCAGCAGCCAGAGCGCCAGTACCGCCAGGCTCCCGGCGGATATTACCAGGACGGCGGCGGCGGGCTCGGCATCACGGTCCGGCCACGCCGGAGCCAGCCGGTGCGCGAGCGGCGTCCGGTCGCCCGCAAGGCGAAGCCCGCGCCGGTTCCGGTCAGCATCGTCAACCTCGACCCGGCCAAGAACCCGAACTGGTACCTCGACGACCCGACCCTGCGGCCGGGCGATATCGTCGTCCTGAAGGACCAGGTCCTGGTCTTCGAGGGAGCGCACAGCGCACGACACGCGCGGGAGGATTTCACCTCCCTGGAGAAGTCCAGGCTCTCCAAGGCCGAGCGGGAGCGGTTGAGGGCGATGGCCAGGATCTCGCCCGAGGCGGAAGCGCTCGCGGAGGCGCGGCAGAAGACGGCCGTCGTGCCGCCCGCCGAGTAGGCCGCCGGGGCGGGCGAGCAGCTTTCGGCACGCCTCGTCCGCTTTCCAACAAGGCCGGGGGAGAGATACTGCCGGGGAACTTGCGAGATCGAGCTGGATTGCTTGAACGCGCGACGTCGACGTCGTGAAATCAGACAATCGGAGCAGATCCCAAGATGTACCGCCGCCAGTTTGTTGTGGGCCTGATGCTCGCCACTTCGCCGCTCGCGATTACGCATACGGCGGCCCAGCCCGCCCCCGCGGCAGGTGGCATCCCGGCGCCGACCTATCTCGCCATGGCCGCCAAGGGCGGCATGCTGCTGGAGGAGACGGCCCGCGACGCCTTCGAGAAGACCCGTGATCCGCGCCTGAAGAAGTTCTCGCGGGCAGAGGTCGTCGAGCAGGTGAAGCTGACGGACAAGCTGACCGCCGGCACGCCTCCGGGACTGATGGCCGGCGGGGCCGGCGGAATGCCTCCGGGCGGTGTTGTCGGCGGGATCGTTGCGGCGCCCTTCATGGCGGCGGGCGCCGTGGCCGGCACCCTTCTCGGCCCGGGCGGGCAGCCCGTCCCGATGACGAGCGATGGGCAGAAGGCCGAGATGATCGCCCGCGTCCGGAACACTGCGGCCGGCCCGCAATACGATGCGCTGTTCGTCCAGACGCAGCTGATGGGCCACCAGGAGGCCTATGCGGTTCACAGCAACTATGCGCAGAACGGCGACGATCCCGCACTGCGTCGCGTGGCTCGCGGGGCGCTTCCGCTGATCCGCCTCCACATGGCCCAGCTCGAGCGGCTTCAGGGCTCCATGGGCGCCCCGCAGGGCTGAGCCCGAGCACGGTCGACATGGCCAGGGCCGCCGGGACCCGGCGGCCCCTTCTTCGTTCAGTCGGTGAAGACGACGGTCTTCCGGCCGTTCACGAGGACGCGGTCCTCGAGGTGGTGCCTGACCGCGCGGGCGAGGACGCGGCGCTCGATGTCGCGACCCTTGCGGATGAGGTCGTCCGGCGTGTCGCGATGGCTGATGCGCTCGACGTCCTGCTCGATGATCGGGCCCTCGTCGAGGTCGCTCGTGACGTAGTGGGCGGTGGCGCCGATGAGCTTCACGCCGCGCTCGTGCGCCTGGTGGTAGGGCTTGGCGCCCTTGAAGCCGGGCAGGAACGAGTGGTGGATGTTGATGCACCGCCCGGCGAGCTTCGCCGCGAGCCCGTCCGAGAGGATCTGCATGTACCGGGCGAGGACGACCAGGTCGGTCTCGGTCTGGCGCACGAGGTCCCAGATCTGGGCTTCCTGCTCCATCTTCGTGTCCCGGCGGACGGGCAGGTAGTGGAACGGGATGCTGCCGAAATCGAGATGCGAGTAGGTCTCTCGCGGGTAGTTCGCGATGATCCCCGTGATCTCTGCCGGCAGCTCGCCGATCCGCCAGCGATAGAGCAGGTCGGCGAGGCAATGGTCGAAGCGCGAGACGAGGATCATCACCCGGCGCTTCGCGCCGGCGTCGCGCAGGGACCATGTCATCCCGAACTCCTCCGCCACCCGGACGAAGGTCTCCCGGAGGTCGGAGCCGGCGCCGCCACCCGCCGGATTGAACACGACCCGCATGAAGAACAGGCCGGTTTCGACATCGTCGAATTGCTGCGCGTCGAGGATGTTGTAGCCCGCCTCGAAGAGCCCCGCGGATACCGCGGCCACGATGCCGGGCCGGTTGCGGCAGGACAGGGTCAGAACGGATGCGGGCGCGCTCACGAGGGCGGCACTCCTGGCTGGACAAACGGGAGATGGAAGAGGGCCGGCTTGCCTTGCGACGAGAGCAAGGTCAAGGCGCCAGGCCCCTGGCCGGAACAGGGCGGTCCGGGGCACGTTTGGCGGTCTCAGAGCGAGGAGATCTACCATGAAGCCCGCTTCGGTCGCCACGCTTGCCGTGGCCGCAATCCTCGGCACCTTCCCGGCACTCGCGAAATCGCCCCCGGGCCAGGCCTTCATCACGAAGGCGGTGCAGGGCAACCTTGCCGAAGTCCAGATGGGCAGGCTCGCGCAGGAGAAGGGCCATTCGGACGAGACCAAGGCCTTCGGCCAGCGGCTCGTCACCGACCACAGCCACGCGAACGAGCGCGCGTCGGCGGTAGCGAGCGGAATCGGCGTGACGCCGCCCACCGAGCCGACCGCGAAGCAGAGGGCCGATCACGACCGGCTGGCGAAGCTTTCAGGCGCCAGCTTCGATCGCGCCTTCGCGGCGCACATGGTTGCCGATCACGAGAAGGACGTTCGCGAGTATCGCGCCGAGGCGAAGAAAAAGGACGCAGCCGCCGCCTATGCGGCCGAAACGCTGCCCGTCCTGGAGCAGCACCTCCAGATGGCGCAAGGTCTCGCGAAGGCGAAGCACTAGGCGTCCTTCGTCCGCGGCGACCTTCCGCAAAGCCCGGTTCAGAGGTGGTCGCCGCGTCCGAGCGGGTCGCGCAGCGGCTCGCCGTCGGGCACGAATTCCAGCGACACCGAGTTGATGCAGTAGCGCAGCCGCGTCGGCGCGGGACCGTCCGGGAAGACGTGGCCCTGGTGGCTGTCGCAACGGGTGCAGCGGGTCTCGATGCGCACCATGCCGTAGCTGCGGTCCTCGATCGCGAGCACGTGGGTCTCGTCGAACGGCGCGAAGAAGCTCGGCCAGCCCGTGCCGCTTTCGAACTTCGTTTCCGCCTTGAAGAGCGGCAGGCCGCATTCGCGGCAGCAATAGACGCCGTCCTCCTTGTTGTTCAGGAGGCCGCCGCAGAACGGTGCTTCCGTCCCGTGGTGCAGGAGGACCTGCCTTTCCTCCGGCGACAGGTCGGCTTCGAGCTCGGCCCGCTCCTCCGGCGACGGCGGAGTGAGGTCGAACCCCGAAGGGGAGCGCTGCGGGATCGCGCTCCTGTCGGTCGCAGGCGGATTCTCGCGGCGGAAGAGATCGAGGACGCTCATCGGGGCCTCTGTCGTGGGCGGGTCGTTCTGCCCAAGATGGGCGGGCGAAGGCGGACAGACAACCCGTCGGGCGCTGCGCGCGGGCCGGGTTGCAGCCATGCGGCCAGCGTCGGCCACGCTTGTTCGGCTTCCTGCTTGACCCTGAAGCCGCGCCTCCGCAATGTCGGATAGGAACAGTTCGCAAGAGAGCCGGGCCGCGAGATCCGGCCAGGGGCGTCCGGCGGCCCGGGGGAGAGACAGATGGCATCCGTATCGATGACGGTGAACGGGAAGGCGGTTTCCGGCGACGTCGACCCGCGCACGCTGCTCGTTCAGTTTCTCCGGGAGCACCTGCGGCTGACCGGCACCCATGTCGGCTGCGATACCAGCCAGTGCGGCGCCTGCGTGGTCCACCTGGACGGCCAGGCCGTGAAGGCGTGCACCACTCTCGCCGTGCAGTGCGAGGGGGCGGACATCCTCACCATCGAAGGGCTGGCGAACGGGTCGGAGCTGCATCCGATGCAGGCGGCCTTCCGCGAGCATCATGGCCTCCAGTGCGGGTTTTGCACCCCCGGCATGATCATGACGGCGGTCGACATGGTGAACCGGCTCGGCAACGAGCTCGACGACCACACCATCCGCGAGGAGCTGGAGGGCAATCTCTGCCGCTGCACCGGCTACCACAACATCGTGAAGGCGATCGGCGCCGGCGCGCGCGCCATGGGCTCGCAGCCGCTCCAACAGGCCGCCGAATAGGCAGGGCGGCCTCCGGGCCGCCCGCCGCGCCTTCGTAGACCGACTTGAGAACCCTCCCGCAGAGGAGGGGAACGCGACATCTGGAGGAGACACATGGCCGGGACTGGTGTCGGCGCGCGCGTGCAGCGCCTCGAGGACAAGCGCTTCATCACCGGGCGTGGTCGCTACACCGACGACATCAACCGCGACGGCCAGCTCTACGCCTATTTCCTGCGCTCCCCTCACGCGCATGCGCGCATCCTCTCGGTCGACACGTCCGAGGCGCTAAAGGCGCCCGGCGTCGAGGCGATCTACACGGGCAAGGACCTGCGGAAGTTCGTCCCGACCTCGGACGACCTCCTGGAGGAGGATGTCGGCGGCCTCATCTGCGGCTGGATGATCCACTCGAAGGACGGCTCGCCCATGAACGCGGGGGCCCATCCGGCCCTCGCCAAGGACTATGTCCGCTATGTGGGCGACCACGTCGCCGTCGTGATCGCGACGACGCTTCGCCAGGCGCAGGATGCGGCCGAGAAGATCCAGGTCGATTACGAGGTGCTGCCGGCCGTGGTGGATCCCGGGAAGGCCCGGGAGCCCGGGCAACCGGAGGTGCACCAGGGCATTGCCCGCAACAACGTCTACGAGTGGGAGCTGGGCGACAAGGCGAAGACGGAGGCGGCTTTCGCGTCCGCCGCCCATGTGACGCGGCTCGACATCGTCAACAACCGGCTCGTGCCGAACCCGATGGAGCCCCGCGCCGCCATCGGCGAGTACGATCCGGGCGAGGAGGCCTTCACCCTCCACGTCACGAGCCAGAACCCGCATGTCGCCCGACTCGTCCTCTCGGCCTTCGTCGGGCTCGCGCCCGAGCACAAGCTGCGGGTCGTCGCGCCGGATGTCGGCGGCGGGTTCGGATCGAAGATCTTCATCTACGCGGAGGAGGTCGTGTGCCTCTGGGCCGCGCGGCGGCTGAAGCGTCCGGTCAAGTGGACCTCCGACCGCACGGAGGCCTTCCTGGCCGATGCGCATGGCCGCGACCACGTCACCAAGGCCGAGCTCGCGACCGACAAGGACGGCCGCATCACCGGCCTCCGGGTGAAGACGATCGCCAATATGGGCGCCTATCTCTCCACCTTCGCGTCCTCGGTGCCGACCTATCTCTACGCGACCCTGCTCTCCGGCCAGTACGCCATTCCGGCGATCTATGCGGAGGTGGACGCGGTCTACACCAACACCGCGCCGGTCGACGCCTATCGCGGGGCAGGGCGGCCGGAGGCGACCTTCGTGGTCGAGCGCCTCGTGGAGGTAGCGGCGCGCGAGCTCGGCATGGACCCGGTCGAGTTCCGGCGGCGGAACTTCGTGAAGAGCTTCCCGCACCAGACGCCCGTCATCATGATGTATGACGCGGGCGACTATGACGCCGCCCTCACGAAGGCGCTGGAGCTGGCCGACGTCTCCGGCTTCGCTGCCCGGCAGAGCGACAGCCGCCGTCGCGGCAAGCTCCGCGGCCTCGGCTACTCGGCCTATATCGAGGCCTGCGGCATCGCTCCCTCGCAGGCGGTCGGCTCGCTCGGGGCTGGCGTCGGCCTATGGGAATCGGCCGAGGTGCGGGTGAACCCGACCGGCAACATCGAGGTACTGAGCGGCTCGCACAGCCATGGCCAGGGCCACGAGACCACCTTCGCGCAGCTCGTCTCCGACCGCCTCGGGGTGCCGATCGAGACCGTGAAGGTCGTCCACGGCGATACCGACAAGGTTCAGTTCGGCATGGGCACCTACGGCTCCCGGTCTGGCGCGGTCGGGATGTCGGCGATCTCCAAGGCGCTCGACAAGATCGTCGCCAAGGGGAAGAAGGTGGCGGCCCACGTGCTCGAGGCGTCCGAGGACGACATCGAGTTCAAGGACGGCAAGTTCGGGGTCGCGGGCACGGACAAGGCGATCGACTTCGCCTCCACGGCGCTCCAGGCCTACATCGCCCACAAGTTCAACGGCTCCGAGCTCGAGCCCGGGCTGAAGGAGGGCGCCTTCTACGACCCGACCAACTTCACCTTCCCGGCGGGCGTGCATGTCTGCGAGGTGGAGATCGATCCCGACACGGGCGTCACCACGATCGCGAAGTTCACGGCGGTCGACGATTTCGGCAACGTCATCAATCCCATGATCGTCGAGGGCCAGGTCCATGGCGGCATCGCGCAGGGCGTGGGCCAGGCGCTGCTCGAGGGTGCGCGCTACGACCAGGACGGCCAGCTCGTGACGGCGAGCTTCATGGACTACACGATGCCGCGCGCGTCGGACCTCCCGACCATCGAGGTCGGGATGACGGTGACGCCCGCTCCCTCTAACCCGCTCGGCATGAAGGGCTGCGGCGAGGCCGGCGCGATCGCGTCACCGCCCGCGGTCATCAACGCCATCACGAACGCGCTCGGCCACGAGGACGTCACCATGCCGGCGACACCAGCCGTCGTGTGGCGGGCGGCCCAGCGGGCCAGGATGCCGATGGCCGCGGAGTAGGGCGGCCCGAAGAGCTCCGTGACGGAGGACGACGACGCTGCTCTCGGCTTCGATTGGGACGCCGGGAACATCGCCAAGTGCACGAAGCACGGGGTCTCCCTGATGGAGATCATGGAGGCGCTGCAGAGCCCGTCGCTACGCAGGCGGCGGGATCATGTTCACTCGGTCGCCAAGGAACGGGTTCAGGCATTCGCTTCGACGAGAGCGGGGCGTCACATCTTCGTCGTCTTCACGCGGCGTCATAGGCACGGCATGATGCTGATCCGACCGATCAGCGCCCGCTACATGCACAGGTCCGAAGTCGATGCGCTCCAAGAAGAAAATTCCGGTTTTCACGACCGACGAGGAAGCTGAGGAGTTCGTCGCCAGCGCTGATCTCACGGAGTACGACTTGTCCGATTTCGTCGTTGCTCCCATCAAGTTCGTACGACCGCTTCCGAACACGTTCGTGCCCGACGACCTGCTCGACAAGGTTCGGGAACGGGCGCGACAGCAGGGCGTTTCGCCCGACCAATTCATCGAGCGCGCCCTTGAGGAAGCGGTCGAGGACACGCATCGTTAATGACCGACCACGACGGACGCCCGCTGCACCTGACCTGGAACTACACCCGGGAGGAGATGATCGCCGATGCGGTGGTGCATGCGATCGGAATCGCCTTCGCGGTGATCGGCGGCACGGCCATCATCACGCTGGCGGCCGTGTTCGCCGGCGGGGCGCAGCTCGCGGCGGTGACCATCTACGCCCTCGGGCTGGTGGCGTTGCTCTCGGTCTCGGCCGCCTACAACCTCTGGCCCGTCTCGCGGACCAAGTGGATCCTGCGGCGGCTGGACCATGCGCTGATCTACGTCCTCATCGCCGCCACCTATACGCCCTTCATCACCCGCTTCCCGCACGGGTTCGACCGCTATGCCCTGCTGTTCGGCGTTTGGGCCGTGGCCGTCGGCGGGGCGGTGCTGAAGGTCACGCTTCCCGGCCGGTTCGACCGGCTGTCGATCGTCCTCTGCATCCTGCTCGGGCTCAGCGGCGGCCTCGCCTGGAGCACCGTCTCCTCCGCGCTGCCGCCGTCGACGGTGTGGCTGATGCTGTCCGGCGGCGCCATCTATATCGCCGGGGTGGTCTTCCACGTTTGGGACGGCCTGCGATTCCAGAACGCGGTCTGGCACGCCTTCGTGCTCGTGGCGTCCATCTTCTTCTATTCGGCCGTGCTGGACGGCGTGGTGTTCGCCTGAAGGGCGAGACGGCCCGGAGGCACGCGCGCGGAGGCGAGATCGGCGAGCACATCCACATGGATGTCGAGCGCGTCGATGACGGGGTATCCGGGCTCCTGGCCGTCGAAGGCGAGGTTCAGGTCCGTGCCGGCAAGGACGATCGCTTCGGCCCCGGCCTCCATCATGCGGCGGCCCGCGCCGACGAACAGGGCGCGCTGCTCGGCTGAGCATGTGCCCGAGACGGCGACGTCCTGGTAGGTCTGGCCGATGGTCTCGATCTCGTCGTCCAGGGCGATCGCCTGCGTTTTCGCGAGCTGGCCGTAAAGGCGCGTCCGCATCACCACGCGCGTGCCGAGAAGCCCGATGCGGCCGATACCCTGGCGGGCGAAGTGGGAATCGAGCGGCGCCACGCCCGACACCAGGGGCAGGGGCGACAATCGCGCGAGTTCGTCGAAGCAGAAATGCGCGCCGAGCGAGGTCAGCGCGGCGCAGTCGCAGCCGGCATCGCGCAGCCGCTCGACCAGCGGCAGGAAGGCGCGCGCCTGCTCCTCTCGGCGATCGGCGAGGTTATTCCGGATGAGCTCCTGGATGTCGCCATGGACGATGGTGAGCTCGAGCTTCGTTCCCTCCCGCTTCGCGAGTGCGGCCGTGAGGCGCTGGTAGTAGACGATCGTCGCCGCGACCCCGATCCCGCCGATCAGCCCGATATGCATCGCTCGCCTTTCTCAGGTCGCCCGAAGCGGAGCGATCTCCGCGAGGGTCTCGGGCGTGTCGACGTCGAGGAGCACGCCCTCCTCCCCAATCGGGACCTCCACGATTCCGCTGGTCGCCCGGAGCAGCGGACCGGCCCCGGTATCGCCGGTGAGCTTCGCGATCTCGGCGGAAAGTCGCCGGGAGAGCAGGACCGGATTTCCCCGGCGGCCCCCCGCGACGGGGATGACGGCGTTCGGCCGCCCCGACGCGTCCCAGGTCGCGACGAGGCGGAGGAGCAGCGCGGGACTGAGACGCGGCATGTCGCCGAGGAGCACCAGCGCGCCCTCCGCCTCGGCCGGGAGCGCTGCGAAACCCGCCTTCAGCGATGTCGAGAGGCCGTCGGCAAAGGCCGGGTTGCTGACGAAGGCGACCGGCAGGTCAGCGAGCGCCGCCCGGATCTCCGCCTCCCGGTGGCCGAGGACCACGATCGTTCGCAGCCCGGCTGCGAGCGATGTCTCCACGGCGTGGCGGACGAGCGGCTTGCCGTCGAGCTCGGCGAGCAGCTTCGGGCTCTCGCCGAAGCGCGTGCCGCGCCCGGCCGCGAGCACGATGGCGGCGACCTCTCCCGGCGCGCTCAAGCCTCCCCCTCGCTCTCGCCGCCCTCGCGCGGCTGCCCGCGCGAGACGATCTCCATCAGGAGCCCGCCGACGCCCAGCCGTGTGATGTCCGCCCGCGTCACCGGGATGCCGGCGAGGAGGCGCTGCAGCACCCAGTCGAACCCGTTCTCCTTCGGCGACCGCGCGCATCCGGGCGCGCCGATCACGGGCTTGTTCCCGATCCGGCCGACGAGGAGCAGGTTCCCGGGATCGACTGGCATCCCGAAATGCTCGATTTCGCCTCCCGCCGCCTCGATCGCGGACGGGATCACGTCGGCGCGATCCGCTATCGCGGAGGCGCCGAAGACGACGATGAGCTCCGCGTCGCCCGCGGCCTGCCGCCTGAGCTCTTCGGCCAGGGGCGGCGCTTCGTGCGGCACGGATGCTTCCGCCACGACGCCCGCATCGGCCGGTGCGAGGCGCTCCCGCAGCGTGCCGATGGTCTTCGCGACGACGCTCGGCTTGAGGCCGGGAAGCAGGGTCGAGATCGCCCCGACCTTCCTCAGCCGGTACGGCGCGACCGCCACGGCTCCCGCCCTGGCGACCTCGAGCGCGGCCGCGACCATGCTCTCGGGCACCGCGTAGGGGATGATCTTCACGGTCCCGATCATCTCGCCCTCCACCACCGGCTTGAAGGCTGGGAGGGTGGCGAGCGTCACGCTCTCGTCCACCGCGTTGATGCGGTCGATCGCCTCGGCATCGACCTGGAGGATGCCCCCTTGGGCGGCATAGAGATTGGAGCGGCCGGTGAAGGGCCGCTCGACCCGAACGGCTCTGCCGGCCACGGCCTCCGCGATCCGCAGCGCGGCCTCGTCCTCGCCGACATCCTCCGGATCGAGGCGGACGGCGACGACGCTCTCCAGGCCGGCGGCCTCGAGCGCCGCCACCTGCTCGGCCGAGATGGTCGAGCCCTTCCGGATGAACAATCCGGGCAGCCTCAGGCCATGGGCCGCGATCGTGCCTGCGGCTTCGCCGACCGGGACGGGACCGAATTTCACGGCTTGCGCCGCCGGTCGCGCCTGAGTTCCGAGACGAGCTCGGCCAGGATGGAGACCGCGATCTCGGCCGGGCTAACGGCGCCGATATCGAGCCCGATCGGGGCGTGGATGCGGGCGATATCCGCCTCGCCGAACCCCGCCGCCTGCAGCCGCTCGACGCGCTTGGCATGGGTCCGGCGCGAGCCGAGCGCGCCGATATAGAAGCATTCGGCACGGAGCGCGGCTTCGAGGGCCGGATCGTCGATCTTGGGATCGTGGGTGAGGCAGGCCAGGGCCGTGTAGCGGTCGAGCCCGCCGAGCCTCGGCAGCGCGTCGGACGGCCACTCGGCGAGGAGCGGCACGTCCGGGAATCGATCCGGCGTGGCAAAGGCGGTGCGCGGGTCGATGATGGTCACGTCGAGGTCGAGCCCTTTCGCCATGGGGGCCAGCGCCTGGCTGATATGGACCGCGCCGATCGCGACGAGGCGCACCGGCGGCATCTGCACCGTCAGGAAGACGTTTGTTCCGTCGACCTCCACCGCGCCGCTCTTGCCGGTGCGGAAGCGCTCGGCGAGCTCCTCGGCGAGCGGATCGGCGCCCGCCTCGGCCTCGCGCACGAGCCGTGCCTCGCCGGTTGCCGTATCGGTGACCAGGATCGCGGCGCGGCGGGCCGCGCGCTCGGCATTGAGCGCGGAAAGGAGCGCAAGATCCATCGGCTCAGACGACCTTCTGGACGTAGACCTTGATGCGGCCACCGCAGGAGAGCCCGGCGCGCCAGGCGGTTTCGTCCGCCACGCCGAATTCGAGCATGCGGGGCTGTCCGTCGCCGATCACGTCCAGGGCTTCCGTAATGACGTCGCCCTCGACGCAGCCGCCGGAGACGGAGCCGAGGAAATTGCCGTCTTCGTCGATCACCAGGTGGCTGCCGACCGGCCGCGGGGCCGAGCCCCAGGTCTCGACCACGGTGGCGAGCGCCACCTTGCGCCCGGCACGCCGCCAGGTCTCTGCCTCGTTCAGGATATCGCTGTCGCTGGAGAGCATGGGAGATCCCTCGGGTGATGGCGCTGAGATGACCACAGCGGGGCGCATTGTCGAGAGGGCGGCGGCAGCGGCGGCGTCATCGCCAGGGTAATGCACGCCTCCGGTGATCTTCGGTATAGCTCGCCCGATACTTGCTTGGCGTTCTGGAACAGCCCGGTAAGTTGATTGCCCGAAGCATCGCTCATGGAAGTGAGGCAGATATGTCGAAGCTTTCCCTTGGATTTTTGGTGTTGAGCGTCGTCGCGGGAGCGAATGGCGCGATCGCCCAGCAGCAATGCGGGCCTGCGTGCCAGACATGCGTCCAGCAGCTGGGCGTTCCGCGCGATGGAGCGGGAAAGCCCGTCTGGGCACGGGTCGACCGCGTGGCGTTCCGGGAGTGTATCGGTCGGCAGCGGCCCGAGGGATCGAGCGGCTACGGGCGCCCCGGCGGGAACAGGCGCCGGGGCTAGAAGCCCGGGGTCACGCGGGTCTCGGACCAAAGATAATGATCGCGGCCCCGGCGAGCGAGAGGGCAGCGCCGAGGATGTCCCAGCGGTCCGGGTGGAAGCCTTCGACGGCGCGCAACCAGACGAGCGAGGCCGCGATGTAGATGCCGCCATAGGCCGCGAAGGCCCGGCCGGCCGCGTCGGCCTCGATCAGGGTGAGCAGGTAGGCGAAGGCGACCAGCGAGGCGAAGCCTGGCAGCAGCCACCAGGAGGGCGCGGAAAGGCGCAGCACCGCCCAGACCGAGAAGCAGCCTGCGATCTCGGCGAGGGCTGCGGTGGCATAGATCGCAAAGGCCCGGATCATGCAGCGGCCGCTGCCGCACGCCGCCAGCGTGTCGGGTCGGAGGCGAGATCCCGTTCGCGGCCGAGGGCCCGGACAAGCCCCTCCATCGAGCCGAGATTGTGGATCGGCCGGAACTCATCGACATGCGGCAGCATCGCCCGGATGCCGCCCGCCCGCGCCTGGAAGGCGTCGAAGCGGAGGAGCGGGTTGAGCCAGATCAGCCGGCCACAGGATCGGTGCAGCCGGTCCATCTCGAAGGCGAGATCGTCGCCGACCTCCCGCTCGAGCCCGTCCGTGAACAGCATCACGACGGCGCCCTGGCCGAGGACACGGCGCGACCAGAGGCGGTTGAACTCGTGCAGGGCCGGCGCGATCCGGGTGCCGCCCTCCCAGTCCTTCACCCGGGCCGAGGCGCGGGCGAGCGCGTCGTCAGGGTCGCGATGGGCGAGTTCGCGCGAGATGTTGGTGAGCCGCGTCGCGAAGACGAAGGAATGGACCCGGCGCCGCTTCTCGGTGAGCGCGTGGAGGAAGTGCAGGAACAGCCGGGAATATTCCGACATCGAACCCGAGATATCGACCAGCGCGACAAGAGGCGGCGGCCGCTCGGTCGGGGACCGAAAGGCGAGATCGATGGAATGGCCGCCGGTCCGGAGCGAACCGCGGAGCGTGCGCCGGAGATCCACGATGCGCCCGCGCGGATCCGCCATGTGGCGCCGGGTGCGGCGCTGGTCTTCCGGCAGGTGGAGCCCCTCGATCAGCCTTTTCGCCTTCGCGATCTCGGCCGCGCTCATCTGCGCGAAGTCCTTCGTCCGCATGATGTCGCGATCGGAGGCCGTGAGCCTCGCCGAGACCTCGCGCTCGACCCGTTCCTCCAGGACGGAGCGCGCCTGCGGCCGGACCGCATCCATGACGCGCGATTCGCCGGGTTTCGGCTTGTCCGTCCGCTTGTCGGCCGGCGCGATCGGGGACATCTCGGCGATCAGCTTCTCGACCAGGCCACGCCGCCGCCAGAACAGCCGGAAGGCCGTGTCGAAGACGGGGCTCTGCTCGTGCCGCGTGACGAACACGGCATGCAGCGTCCAGTAGAGGTCCTCGCGGCTGCCGAGCCCCGCCGCCTCGACGGCGCCGATCGCCTCCACGACGTCGCGCGGGCCGACGGGCAGCCCGGCGGCCCGAAGCGCCCGGCCGAAATGCGCGATGTTCTCCGGAAGGCGGCCGCTCACCGGGAGGCGTCGGCCGTCTCGACCCGCGCGGAGAACACCTTCTGGGCGACCTGCCAGCGTCCGTCGATCTTGAGGAAGCTCAGGTAGTCGGTGAAGAAGCGCGGCGGGATCGCGCATTTGAGCTTCACGAACGCCGTGGTGGGCGAGGACTGGTCGATCACCAGGATCTCGTCATGCCGGGCGAGGCCCTGCGACTGGGGAGAGGGGCGCGCCCTGACGGCCTTCAGCCATTCCTCCCGGGGGAGGATGCTGATCGCGCCGTCCGCCTCGTAGGTGAGCGCGCTCGTGGGGTGGAACACGGCGGCGAGCTTCTCCGTGTCTCCCTCGTAGAGCCCGTCCAGGTACAGCCTGGCAGCCGCCTCGATCGCGTCCCGGTCCGTGCTCATGTCGTCCCCCCTGAGATTCAGTGCTGCGAGGCCATCTCGGCCCGGATGTCGTCCAGCACCTTGCGGATCTCCGATCCCTGCATCCGCTGGATGTCGTCCTGGTACTTCAGCAGCACGCCGAGCGTGTCGGCCACGATGTCCGGATCGAGCGCGACCGTGTCGAGCTCCATCAGGGCCTGGGCCCAATCCAGCGTCTCGGCGACGCCCGGGGACTTGAAGAGCTCCCGGTCCCTGAGCTTGCTCACGAAGGCCACGATCTCGCGGGACAGCCGCTCGGGCGCGTCCGGCACCCGCGCGTGCAGGATCGCGAGCTCGCGTTCCACGCTCGGGTAATCGACCCAGTGGTAGAGGCAGCGGCGCTTCAGGGCGTCGTGGATCTCGCGGGTGCGGTTGGAGGTGATGACCACGATCGGCGGCTCGGCCGCCTTCACGGTACCGAATTCGGGAACGCTCACCTGGAAGTCGGACAGGATCTCCAGAAGGTAAGCCTCGAAGGCCTCGTCCGTCCTGTCGAGCTCGTCGATCAGGAGAACCGGCGGGCCTCCCTCGTGCAGCTCCAATGCGTCGAGCAGCGGCCGCCGGACGAGGTAGCGCTCCGAGAAGAGATCCGATTCGAGCGCGCCGCGATCCACGCCGCCGCCTGCCTCGGCGAGCCGGATGGCCATCATCTGGCCGGCATAGTTCCACTCGTAGACGGCCGAGGCGACGTCGAGGCCCTCGTAGCATTGCAGCCGGATGAGCTTCCGCCCGAGCACGGCCGAGAGGACCTTCGCGATCTCCGTCTTCCCTACCCCCGCCTCGCCTTCGAGGAAGAGCGGTCGCTTCAGCTTCAGCGCGAGGAACAGGACGGTCGCGAGCGCGCGGTCCGGCACGTAGCCGCCGCGCTCCAGCAGGCCCAGCGTGTCGTCGATGGAGGAGGGGAGGGAGCTGCGATCACTCATCCGATGTCATGCCCGGGCTCGTCCCGGGCATCCCGGCTGAGCGGACCCCGGCCTCACAGGTCGGGGTGGCCGGGTCAAGCCCGGCCATGACGCCCTTATCCTGCCTACTTCGCCGCCGCGACGGCCCGCCGGGCCATGACGCCGACGAGATGCGCCCGGTAATCCTGGTCGGCGTGGATGTCCGATGCCATCGCGTCGGTCGGGACCTTGATGTCCTTGATGGCGTCGGCCGAGAAGTTGCCCTTCAGGGCAGTCTCCATCTCGGTCATGCGGAACACGCCGTCCGCACCGGCGCCGATCACGGAGACCCGCACCTCGCCCGAGGCCGTCTCGGCCACGGCCACGCCGCAGAGCGCATAGCGCGAGGCCGGGTTGCGGAACTTCTGGTAGCCCATCCGCTTCGGGATCGGGAACTCGACCGCCGTGACGATCTCGCCCTCCTCAAGGGCGGTCGAGAAAAGCCCCGTGAAGAAGTCGTCGGCCGCGATGCGGCGGGAATCGGTGACGATGGTCGCGCCGAGCGCCATGGCGGCAGCAGCGTAATCGGCCGACGGATCGTTGTTCGCGATGGAGCCGCCGATCGTGCCGCGGTGGCGGACTGCCGGGTCGCCGATCGTCCCGACCATCTCGGCGAGCGTCGGGATCGCGGCCTTCACGACGTCGGAATTGGCGACCTCGCGGTGCTTGGTGAAGGCGCCGATGACGAGCGTGTCGCCCTTGCGCTCGATGCCGCGCATGCCTTCCACGCCTGAGAGGTCGATCAGGGCCGAGGGACCGGCGAGGCGGAGCTTCATCGCGGGGAGCAGCGTGTGGCCGCCGGACAGGAACTTGCCGTCCGGATTGTCGGCCAGCATCGCCTTGGCTTCCTTGATGCTCGTCGGCTTCAGGTATTCGAAAGCGTACATCGCTCCTCCCGCCCCATGACGCGGCGCCTCTGCGGCGCTCCGGATGCGGCACCATGGCACGATCGCCGGCCGTCCTCCAGATGCTCCGGCCACGCTTTGCGCAGGGCGGGGGCGTCTCCGGCGCGTGACGACGTTGACGCGGCGATTCCGCATGCTCAGGTGAGCAGCCGCGGCCCGCTCCGGCAGGTGACGAAAGATGCTCCAGCCCACGGTCCGGTCTCGCAGGTTGGATGCCCGCTGGAGGCGAGTGCTCCGCGCCTTCACGGTCCGGCCCCGCTTCCTGGTGGCAATCGCGGCCGGGATCCTGGCGGCGATCTTTCTGCCGGAGATGCGGGACTCGACCCGCATCCTCCTCGCCTATGACATCGCCGTCGGGCTGCACATCGTGCTCGTGTGGTCCATGATGGCGAGTTCGAGCTATGCCGACCTGCAGCGCCGGGCCGACAAGGAGGATGTCGGCGCGGTGGTGGTGCTGGCGCTGACGATCGGGGCCGCCGTCGCGAGCCTCGGCGCGATCGGGGCCGAACTGCACGGCCTCAGCGCGTCCCACGAAGGCGTGGCGGCCTTCCGCCTTCTGCTCGCCGGCGGGACGATCCTGCTGTCGTGGCTGTTCGTGCACACGATGTTCGCCGTCCATTACGCGCACGAGTTCTACGTCGGCCCGGAGGACCCGGGCGGGCTGAAATTCCCCGGGGAGAGCAAGCCCGACTACTGGGACTTCCTCTATTTCTCCTTCAATCTCGGCGCCGCCTCCCAGACCTCGGACGTGATGATCGAAGCACCGCGGATGCGGCGCTTCGTGCTGGTCCACACGATCCTCTCCTTCCTGTTCAACACAACGATCCTCGCGCTCGCCATCAATGTGGGGGCGGGCATCCTCTGATCAGGCGCCCGGCGCCATCGTGGCGTCGGGGCGCGAATCGACCGAGGGCAGGTAGGGCTTGATGTCGAGGAGCGCGGTGCCGTCCAGGCAGTCGAGCCCCACCACCTTCAGAATCCTGCCGTCCCGTTCGACGAGCCAGACCACCGAGAGCGCGATCGGGTTCGGCCGGGCCGGCGAGCGCACCGAGAAGGTGCCGCGCGGCCGCTCGTGATGGCGCGGCACCTGGATCGCGAGATCGCGCCGCGCCGCATGCATCCAATAGAGCAGGATGAGGTGCGAGGCGGCTTCCACTCCGGTCAGCGCCTCTTCATAGCGGGGATCGACCTCGACCGAGCAGACCGCGTCCGAGCCGTTGGCATTCTTCGGGCATTCGGACCGGTCCCCCCACGGCGTGCGGATGCGGCCGATGAAATGAACGCCCGCATCGAAATCCGGCGGGAGCGAGAGCTGCTTTTCACCCGGCCGGGGCAGGTCGCTCATCGGGCGGAAACCAGACGGGGACGGCGCGCGGATCTCGCTTGTCGGGTCTCCAGAAAAGATATAAACATATCTTTATGTCTCCTCATGCGGTTGCGCCCACCCTGATCGGGCTGGACGGCGCCTTGGGCGCGCTCCGTGCCCTCGCCGAAGATACGCGGATCCGCATCCTCGCGCTCCTCGCTGAGGGCGAGCTCTCCGTTTCCGATCTCACCGACATCCTCGGGCAGTCGCAGCCGCGCATCTCCCGTCATCTCAAGCTTCTCGTCGAGGCCGGCCTGCTGGAGCGGCATCGCGAGGGCGCCTGGGCGTTCTTCCGGTTCTCGGACCGGGCCGAGACGGCGCGCCTGCTCAAGCCCATCCTCGCGGCGCTCGATCCGGCGGATGCCCAGCTCGCGCAGGATCGCGAGCGACTCGCCGAGGTCCGCGGCCAGCGTGCCGCCGCCGCGCAAGCCTTCTTCGCCCGGGTGGCGCCGCGCTGGGACAGCCTTCGATCGCTCCACGCCTCCGAGGAAGCCGTCGAAGCGGCCATTCTCGACGCGGTCGGAACGCGGCCGATCCGGTCGCTCCTCGATCTCGGAACCGGCACGGGGCGGATGCTCCAGCTGGTCGGGCCGAGGGCGGAGCGCATCGTCGGCCTCGACGCGAGCTACGCCATGCTGTCCGTCGCCCGGGCCAACCTGGAACGGGCCGGCCTGACCGGCGTCGAGCTGCGGCAGGGCGACATCTACGCACCGCCGCTCGTGCGCGAGAGCTTCGACCTCGTCGTCGTGCACCAGGTCCTTCATTACCTGGACGAGCCGGCCCGCGCCCTCGCCCAGGCCGCACGGCTGGTCGCGCCCGGCGGGCGCCTGCTCCTCGTGGACTTTGCCCCGCACGGGGTCGAGTTCCTGCGCGAGAGTGAGGGTCACCGCCGGCTCGGCTTCGCGGCCGCCCAGGTGGCGGCCTGGCTGGAGGATGCCGGGCTTGCCCCGACCCTCGCCCGCAACCTGCCGCCTCCCTCGGGCGGCGGTCCCGACAAGCTCACCGTCTCCATCTGGCTTGGCGAGGATCGCCGGGTCGTGACCGACTGGCCGATCCCGGCCGATGCCAAAGAGGTCGCCTGAATGTCGTCGCCCCTCGCGTTTCGCCCGAGCCGCCACTCGACCAGGCCCGTGAAGGTGTCGTTCGAGTTCTTCCCGCCGAAGAGCGCCGAGATGGAAGCGTCGCTCTGGTCGTCGATCGAGCGCCTTGCGCCGCTTCGCCCGAACTTCGTGTCGGTCACCTACGGGGCAGGAGGTTCGACCCGAGAGCGCACGCACAACACCGTCGCCCGCATCGTCGAGGACACCAGCCTCAAGCCGGCCGCGCACCTCACCTGCGTCGCCGCCACAAGGGGCGAGGTGGACGAGGTCGTGCGGTCCTACTGGGACGCGGGCGTCCGCCACATCGTCGCCCTGCGCGGCGATCCGATCGCGGGTCCTGGCACGCGCTACGAGGCCCATCCGGGCGGCTACGAGCAGACCTGCGACCTCGTCGCCGGCATCCGCCGGGTGGGCGATTTCGAGGTCTCCGTCTCGGCCTATCCGGAGAAGCATCCCGAGGCGGCCTCGCTCGATGCCGATATCGACGCCCTGAAGGCGAAGGTCGATTGCGGCGCGACGCGGGCGATCACGCAGTTCTTCTTCGACAACGACCATTATCTCCGCTTCGTGGACCGGGTGCGGGCGCGGGGCATCGACGTGCCGATCGTGCCCGGCATCCTACCGGTGCAGAACTTCAAGCAGGCCGCCAGCTTCGCGGCCCGGACGGGCGCCAGCGTGCCGGACTGGCTGGCAGCCCGCTTCGAGGGGCTCGAGACCGACATCGAGACGCGCAAGCTGATCGCCGCTGCGGTCGCGGCGGAGCAGGTGCTCGATCTCGTCGACCGTGGCGTGAACGAGTTCCACTTCTACACGATGAACCGGGCGGACCTGGTCTTCGCGATCTGCCACTTGCTCGGCCTGCGCGCGCAACCGACTTCGGAGCCGGCGCAGGTGGCGGCGTAATTTCGGGTGTCCTGGCCGGGCTTGTCCCGGCCATCCCGAGCCGAAGCGCTCCTCTTATCGAGGTGGCCGGGACAAGCCCGGCCAAGACACTGTCGAGATGACTGTGACGACAACCAACGCCACCCACGACACCGCCCAGGCGCTCCGCGACGCAGCCCGCGAGCGCATCCTCGTCCTCGACGGGGCGATGGGCACCGAGATCCAGGCGCTGAAGCTCTCGGAGGCGGATTTCCGCGGCGAGCGCTTCCGCGACCATTCGCATGACCAGAAGGGCAACAACGACCTCCTGATCCTCACGCAGCCCGACGCGGTGCGGGACATCCACCTCGCCTATTTCCTGGCGGGCGCGGATATCGTCGAGACGAACACCTTCTCCTCAACGCGCATCGCGCAGGCCGATTACGGGCTGGAGAGCGCGGTCCACGACCTGAACGTCGAGGGCGCCCGGCTCGCCCGGCAGGCGGCCGAGATCGCGCAGGCCAAGGACGGGCGCCGCCGCTTCGTCGCCGGCGCGCTCGGGCCGACGAACCGCACGCTGTCCATCTCGCCCGACGTCAACAATCCGGGCTTCCGCGCCGTCACCTTCGACGAGGTGCGCGAGGCCTACGAGGAGCAGGTGAGGGGGCTCGTCGAGGGCGGGGCCGACCTCATCCTCATCGAGACCATCTTCGACACCCTGAACGCTAAGGCCGCCATCGTCGCCTGCCGGCGGGTCTTCGATGCGATCGGCAGGACGCTGCCGATCATGATCTCCGGCACGATCACGGACCTCTCGGGCCGCACCCTCTCCGGCCAGACGCCGACCGCCTTCTGGCACTCCGTCCGCCATGCGGACCCGATCACGATCGGCCTTAACTGCGCGCTCGGCGCCCGCGAGATGCGGGCGCATATCCAGGAGATCGGCCGGGTCGCCGACACCCTCGTCTGCGCCTATCCGAATGCCGGCCTGCCGAACGAGTTCGGCCTCTATGACGAGAGCCCCGAGGCCATGGCGGCGCTCGTCGGCGAATTCGCCGAGGCGGGGCTGGTGAACGTGGTCGGCGGGTGCTGCGGCACGACGCCGGCGCATATCCGGGCGATCGCGGAGGCGGTGGCCGGCAAGGCGCCGCGCCCGATCCCGAGCTTCGAGCCGCAGATGAAGCTCTCCGGCCTCGAGCCCTTCACGCTCACGGCCGACATCCCGTTCGTGAACGTCGGCGAGCGCACGAACGTCACGGGCTCGGCCAAGTTCAGGAAGCTGATCACGAACGGCGACTACGCGGCGGCGCTCGACGTGGCGCGCGACCAGGTGGCGAGCGGCGCCCAGGTGATCGACGTCAACATGGACGAGGGCCTGCTCGATTCCGAGAAGGCGATGGTCGAGTTCCTCAACCTCGTGGCGGCCGAGCCGGACATCGCTCGCGTGCCCGTGATGGTCGATTCCTCGAAGTTCCACGTCATCGAGGCCGGCCTGAAATGCATCCAGGGCAAGCCGATCGTGAACTCCATCTCGATGAAGGAGGGCGTGGAGAAGTTCAAAGCCGAGGCGCGCATCTGCCGCGACTACGGCGCGGCCGTCGTGGTCATGGCCTTCGACGAGCAGGGTCAGGCCGACACGCAGGCCCGCAAGGTCGAGATCTGCACGCGGGCCTACCGCGTCCTCGTGGACGAGGTGGGCTTTCCGCCTGAGGACATCATCTTCGACCCGAACATCTTCGCGGTCGCGACCGGCATCGAGGAGCACAACAACTACGGCGTCGACTTCATCGAGGCGACGCGCGAGATCACCCGCACGCTGCCGCATGTCCACGTCTCGGGTGGCGTCTCGAACCTGTCCTTCTCCTTCCGCGGCAATGAGCCCGTTCGGGAGGCGATGCACGCCGTGTTCCTCTACCACGCCATCCAGGCGGGCATGGACATGGGCATCGTCAATGCCGGCCAGCTCGCCGTGTACGAGAACATCCCCGCCGAGCTGCGCGACCTGTGCGAGGACGTGGTCCTGAACCGCCGGCCGGATGGGACCGAGCGCCTGCTGGAGGCGGCCGAGCGCTTCAAGTCGGGTGGCTCCGGCCCGGCCAAGGTCCAGGACCTCGCCTGGCGCGAATGGCCGGTCGCGAAGCGGCTCGAGCACGCGCTGGTCAACGGCATCACGGACTTCATCGCCGAGGACGTGGAAGAGGCGCGGCTCTCCGTCGCTCGCCCGCTGCACGTCATCGAGGGGCCGCTGATGGGCGGCATGAACGTGGTCGGCGACCTCTTCGGCTCGGGCAAGATGTTCCTGCCGCAGGTCGTGAAATCCGCCCGCGTGATGAAGCAGGCGGTCGCCTACCTGATGCCCTTCATGGAGAAGGAGAAGGAGGAGACCGGGCTCTCCCAGTCGGCCGCCGCCGGCAAGGTGCTGATGGCGACCGTGAAGGGCGACGTCCACGACATCGGCAAGAACATCGTCGGCGTCGTCCTCCAGTGCAACAACTACGAGGTGATCGACCTCGGCGTGATGGTGCCGGCGCAGAAGATCCTCGACACGGCGAAATCCGAGAAGGTCGACATCGTCGGCCTGTCGGGGCTGATCACCCCGTCGCTCGACGAGATGGCGCATGTCGCCTCCGAGATGGAGCGCGAGGGCTTCGACATCCCGCTGCTGATCGGCGGCGCGACGACGAGCCGGGTCCACACGGCGGTGAAGATCCATCCGAACTACAAGGCCGGTCAGGCCGTGCACGTGAACGACGCGAGCCGGGCGGTCGGCGTCGTGTCGGCGCTGCTCTCGGACGGGAAGGTCGCCTATATCGACCAGGTCAGGAGCGAGTACCGCAAGGTCGCCGACGCGCATGCGCGCTCGGAGGCGGACAAGAAGCGCGTTCCGATCGCGACCGCGCGCGCCAACGCCATGAAGGTGGACTGGGCCGCCTACCGGCCGGCGAAGCCCAGCTTCATGGGCACCCGCGTGTTCCGCACCTACGATGTCGGCGAACTCGTGCGCTACATCGACTGGACGCCCTTCTTCCAGACCTGGGACATGAGGGGCCGCTTCCCGGCCATCCTGGAGGACGAGGAGCAGGGCGCCTCGGCGCGGCAGCTCTACGAGGATGCGCAGGAGATGCTCTCCCGCATCGTGTCCGAGCGCTGGTTCAACCCGAAAGCGGTCATCGGCTTCTGGCCCGCCAACGCGGTCGGCGACGACATTCGCCTCTATACGGGCGAGAGCCGCAGCGAGACGCTGGCGACGCTGCACGGCCTGCGGCAGCAGCTGCAGCGCCGCGACGGACGCCCGAACCTGTGCCTGTCCGATTTCGTGGCCCCGGAGGGGAGTGTCGGCGATTATGTCGGCGCCTTCGTGGTCACGGCCGGCATCGAGGAAGGCCGCATCGCCGAGCGTTTCGAGCGGGCGAACGACGATTACCGCTCGATCCTGGTCAAGGCGCTTGCCGACCGGATCGCTGAGGCCTTTGCCGAGCGCATGCACGAGCGCGTGCGGCGCGAGTTCTGGGGCTATGCGCCCGACGAGAACCTCTCCAACGACGATCTCGTGCGCGAGGAATATCGCGGCATTCGCCCGGCGCCCGGCTATCCGGCCCAGCCCGACCATACGGAGAAGGAGACGCTGTTCGGCCTTCTCGAGGCGGAGCGGCGCATCGGCGTGAAGCTCACCGAGAGCTTTGCCATGTGGCCCGGCTCTTCGGTCTCGGGCCTCTATATCGGCCATCCGGACGCCCATTATTTCGGCGTTGCCAAGGTGGAGCGGGACCAGGTCGAGGATTACGCCACCCGGAAGGGCATGAGCATCATCGAGGTGGAGCGCTGGCTCTCGCCGATCCTGAACTACGACCCGGCGGGCTACCGCCTGGAAGCCGCAGAGTAGGTGGCGCACGCGGGCCGGGCCCGCGTGACCGCTCTACCTTGCGCGGGATAGCGGCCTGCGTCCTCCGCAGCCGCTCAGGCCGCCTCCGTCGATCTCAAGGACAGGTCGGCCTCGATGAGGTCGATCTCCCGCACGAGCTTGCGGGCGGTCTCGTCGTCGAGCTTGCCCGCTCGGGCGATGCGGAAGATCTCGTTCCTTTCCGCTCTCAACCCCGCGAGGCGGAGCTCGCTCTCGATGTCGAAGGCCTTCCGGCTGGCCTGGGCATCGTCTCCCGTCTTGAGCTGCCCCTCGATCCGGCGCCGATAGGATTCCATGATCCGGGACGCCGCCTCGGCATAGAGATCGGCGTCGCTGCGCCCTTCGGCCATCGCATGCTCGGCCTTGTTGACGGCCTGGATGGCGGCCTCCGCGGCGATCCTGCGGGCCTGGTCCTCCCGCGCCTCGTGGATATGCTCCGGCGGAAGCTCCAGCCCGCGTAGCAGCGGAGCCAGGGCGACGCTCGCGAAGATGAGAGAGAGGATGATGACCCCCGCCGCGAGGAAGATGGCGAGGTCGCGGGCCGGGAAGGGGGAGCCATCCGGCAGCGCGAGCGGCAATGTCAGCACGCCTGCCAGCGTGACGGCGCCGCGCACGCCGGCCACGGACATCGCGGCGACCGGCCGCCAGCCCAGCCGGGGAGTGGCCTTTCCCCTCCGGGCGGCCCGATAGATGGTGACGCGCAGCGCGAGCCAGACCCAGATGTACCGCAGGATCGCAAGGGCGATCGTGACGGCAAGGACATAGATCGCCAGCCAGCTTTCGTCGTGGTGCCCGGCCTCGCGCACGACGCTGGCAGCTCCCGAGACGAGGTCGGGGATCTGCTCGCCGAGAAGAACGAACATGATGCCGTTCGCGGTGAACTGGACGGTCTCCCAGACGCCGGCGCGGCGAACCCGGGTCTCCGCCAAGGCATGGCCCCGGATCTCCGCGTAGCTCATCGTGATGCCAGCCGCGACGGCGGCCAGGATGCCCGAGCAATGGAGATGCTCGGCCAGGATGTAGGCCACGAACGGGATCAGCAGGCTGATCAGGATCTCCGACCCGGTCTCTTCGCCGAGGCGCTTCGTCACCCAATCCTTGGCCATCATCACGCAGAGCGTCACGCCAACTCCGATGGCGAGGCCGCCCAGGGCCAGCCAGAAGAACGTGGCGACGGCCTTCTCGAGGGAGAACGCTCCGGTCAGCGTGGCCGTCACCGCGAACCGCATGGAGACGAGGCCGGACGCGTCGTTGAGCAGGGATTCCCCCTCCAGGATGTGCATCATCCGCCTCGGGATCGGCACGCGGGCCGCGATGGCCGAGACGGCGACCGGGTCCGTGGGGGAGATGATCGCGGCCAGCGCGAAGGCGACAGCCAGCGGCATGGCGGGGATCATCCAGTGGACCAGCATCCCGAGCCCAAGCACGGTGAAGATCACCAGCCCAAGGGCAAGGCCGAGGATGAGGCCCTTGTCGCGCAGCAGGCCCTGTTTGGGGATGCGCCAGCCGTCCAGGAAAAGGAGCGGCGGGAGGACAGCAGGAAGAACACGTTCGGATCGAGTTTGACCTCCAGGCCCGAGAAGGAGCCGATCGCGGCGCCGAGCGCGATCTGAACCAGAGGAAGCGGGATCGCGACGGGCGACATGCGGCCGAGCGTGCCGCTGACCACGACGGCGGCCATGAAGAACAACGTGATGACGATGGGCTCCACGCTGACCTCTCATCCGATCGACGGGAAGGGCGGCAGGATCGACCGCCCCTGAAGGCCCGGACAGGTGGGTGTCCGCCTGGAAGTCGTGGTCCTGCAGGCGTCCCGGGGGCCGAGCGAGGGTGCTCCCGGCTCGCGCCCGGGGAGAGCTCAGATCATATCGCTCGCGGGGGAGGGTCCACCCCCTGGAAACGTACGCTTCCCGAGGCTCCCGGCACGGAGAGGGTCCGGCCCGGCGCTTCCAGCGTAGATCGCGGGTCGCGACGGGGGCAGCACTCGCCGGACGCCGTCTGCGATGGAGGAGAGGGCGCCTTTACTCGGCCCGCGGCTCGCCGGAGATGTCGTCCCCGTCCCGGGTGAGCCTCTCGATCGCGTCCACGATCTGGGCGGCGCGATAGGGCTTGCCGACATAGAGGCTGTTCGGCACGAGCCGCGGCCTCTCGTGGCTGTAGCCCGTCGTGTAGATGACCTTGATCGAGGGATCCCGGCGGTGGACCTCCTCGGCGAGTTCCCAGCCGTTCATCCGGCCAGGCATGCGGATGTCCGTGAAGAGGACGGACACGGGATTCTGCTGGAACTGCACCAGCGCCTCCTCCGCGCAGGAGGCTTCCAGGACGTCGTAGCCGGAACTCTGCAGCTCCTCGGCGATCATGATCCGCACGAGGTCTTCATCCTCGACGATGAGGATCGGGCCGACGCTCACGATGCGGCAGGCGGGCGCCCGGGGCGCGCAGAGGGGCCGGCGGTACGTGCATCAGCCGATGCGGACCATCGGAAGACGCGGAGACCCGTGCTGAGGAGAACGTCCGACCGCCTGGGCAACATCCTCCCCCGTAACCGCCCGGAGCACGGAGGGCAACCGGGAACTCGTCGCATCCCCGCCTCGGAAATCGTGCCCCGGCACATCGGCGCTCAGAGCCGCATCGAAGGGTCCCGGGGCGCGAAGGGGGCCGGTCGTCCTGCCGGCCCGCATCGTCCTGGCGCCTAGAGCGCCACGAGCTGCACCCGGGCGAGGCCGCCCATGCCGATGGCAGCCGCCGAGGCGCGGGAGAGGTCGATCACGCGGCCGCCGTGGAAGGGCCCCCGATCGTTGATCCGGACCACGACGGAGCGACCCGTCGCCTGGTTGACCACCTTCACCCGCGTGCCGAACGGCAGCGAGCGGTGGGCTGCGGTCAGGTCGTTGGTGTTGAAGCGTTCGCCGCTGGCCGTCTTGCGGCCCTGGAAGCCGGGGCCATACCAGCTGGCCATCCCGGCTTGCAGCCGGCGCCCACCCGGCTCTCCGGCGTCGGCCTCGACAGGCCGCTCGATCGCCGCGCGCCTGTGGAATTTCTTCCGCTTCTTCTTGTAACCGGCCTCGGCATCGGAGGCCATCACCGTTCCAAGTGTCGTAATCGCTACCGAGCAGGCAACAAGCAAACCAACCTTCTTCAACACCACTTCCTTCGCTGTTTCGAAGGTCGCGGAGCATCAGAGTTGAAGGGGCGAGAAAAAGGCGAGCACCGGCCAGCCCGAAAACGCCTTTCAGCGCTTGAGCTTACGCCAGCTATGTTGATGGTGTTCTACATAGCTCGCGTGCGAATGCGGACAGAATGTGTCCCGTTTCAGTGCGACATCCTGCGGCACATCAACGAGCAAACCCCGGTTTGGTTTCCGAGGTCCGTGCGGCCGCAGGGCGCATCATTCCGCGGCCAGATCGAGCCAGGCCCGCACCCGCCCGTCCGGGTCGGCGTTCTGGGTGACGTCGCTGACGACCGCGATCGTATCCGCGCCGGCCGCGAACACGCCGGGCCCGCGCTCCAGCGTGATGCCGCCGATCGCCACGAGCGGAATCGCGCCGATGCGGCGCTTCCATTCGCCGATCCTGTCGAGCCCCTGCGGGCCGAACCGCATGGCCTTCAGCGTCGTCGGGTAGATCGGGCCGAGCGCCACGTAATCCGGCGCGTGGCGGAGGGCCGTCTCCAGCTCGTCGTGATCATGGGTCGAGAGGCCGAGCGTCAGGCCGGCCTTGCGGATCGCCCGCACATCCGCCTCCGCCAGGTCCTCCTGGCCGAGATGGAGGTGCTCGGCGCCGGCCCGGATGGCGGCCTCCCAGTAATCGTTGACGACGAGCCTCGTCTTGGTGCCGCGCGTGATGGCGAGCGCCTCGGTGACGAGGGCCAGCGCGCCCTCGTGCCCGAGTTCCTTCGCGCGAATCTGGACCGTGCCGACCCCGAGGGAAGCAAGGCGGCGGACCCAGTCGAGGCTGTCCACGACCGGGTAGAAGCGATCAGGGTAGGGGTGCATCAGCCGGCCGCGTGCCAGAAGGGGGTGCCCACCACGGGCGTGGACGGGGAAGCGAAGTCGCGGGGCGGCATCAGCCCCGCCTCGTAGCCGGCGCGGCCCCCCTCGACGGCGAGCGCGAAGCCGCGGGCCATCCTTACCGGATCGTCCGCCTTGGCGATCGCCGTGTTGAGGAGCACGCCATCATAGCCGAGCTCCATCGCGGCGGCGGCATGCGACGGCGCGCCGAGGCCGGCATCGACGATCAGGGTGACGTCCGGAAGGCGGGCGCGCAGGGTCTGCAGCGCGGCCCGGTTGGTGATCCCCTGGCCGCTGCCGATGGGGGCCGCCCAGGGCATCACGACCCGGCACCCCGCATCCACCAGGCGGTTCGCCACCGTCAGGTCCTCGGTCGTGTAGGGGAAGACCTCGAACCCGTCCCGGATGAGGATGCCGGCCGCCTCGACGAGCGCGACAACGTCGGGCTGGAGGGTCTCGTCGTCCCCGATCACCTCCAGCTTGATCCACGGCGTGCCGAACAGCTCGCGCGCGAGTTCGGCCGTCGTGACCGCCTCCTTCACGGTGCGGCAGCCGGCGGTGTTCGGCAGGATCTTCACGCCGAGCGACTGGATGATGCGCCAGAACGCATCCCCCGCCCGGCCACCGGCGGATTCGCGCCGAAGCGAGACCGTCACGATCTCCGCGCCGGATGCCTTGAGGGCCTCTTCCATGATCGCCGGGGACGGGTAGAGGGCCGTCCCGATGAGAAGGCGCGATCGCACCTCCTGGCCGTAAAGCTGCACGTCCTGTCTCCTATCCGCCCTGCCGCGGGGTGAGGATCTCGACGCTGTCGCCCTCGGCGAGCGGCGTCTCGGTCCAGTTCGCGCGCCGGATCACCTCCTGGTTCACGGCCACCGCGAAGAAGCTGCCCTCGTAGCCGAGCGCCTCGAGGAGCGCCGCGACGTTTGCGGCTTCCACCTCATGGCGCTCGCCATTCACCGTCACGACCACCGCATCACCTCGTTGTCCCTCGCGCCGTGCGTCACGTAGTTGGCGACCAGCTCGCCGAGCGCTGGCGCGATCAGGAAGCCGTGCCGATAGAGCCCGTTCACGCTGATCCGGCGCCCGGACACCTCGATCCGGGGCGCATGGTCGGGCAGGGCAGGGCGGAGCGCCGTGCCGAGCTCGACGATCCGCGCCTCCCCGAATGCCGGGTGGAGCGTGTAGGCGGCCGTCATCAGCTCGAGCGCCGAGCGGAGCGTCACGCCCGAGGCATCCTCCGTCTCGACCGTGCTCGCCCCGATGAGGAAGCGCTTGTCCTCGCGCGGGATCACGTAGATCGGCCAGCGCGGATGCATCAGCCGCACCGGCCGCGAGAGCTCGATCTCGGCCGTTTCGATGAGAACCGTCTCGCCCTTCACGCCGCGAAGATCCGGCATGCTGTCGCGCGCGCCGAGCCCGCGGCAATCGATGACGGTGCCGTCGAGGGCGTCCGGCGCGATCGCCGCCCCGAAACGGATCTCGGCCCCGAGGCCGCGCAGCTTCTCGTGCAGCGCCGGGAGCGCCCTGCGCGGCTCCACATGACCTTCCCCGGCGTAGAAAAGCCCCTCCCGGAAGCGGCCCGCGAGCGCGGGCTCGATCTCGCCGACCCGCCCGCCGGTCACCCGCTCGTGGCCGGAGGTCTGGCGCGCGAGGCGCTCCAGGTCGGCGCGGTCGCGTGGATGGGAGACGACGAGCGAGCCGTTGAGCGGGGTCGTGGGAAGGTGGGCGCGCCACAGGTCGATCGAGCGGTGCCCGAGCCTGATGACCACGGGCTCGGCGCCGTCGCCCTCGCAATCGGGCGCCAGCATCCCGCCCGCCCAATGGCTCGTCGCGCCCGCCAGCGTCCCTTCCTGGCGCTCGTAGACGGTCACGGCATGTCCCGCCTCGGCGAGGAGGAGCGCCGCCCAGGTCCCGGCCACGCCCGCGCCGATCACGCTCACGCGCTCGGTCATAGGCCGGGCCTCGGGCTCAGCGCGTGGGAATGTGATCTGTTCGGCACTCCGTCCCTCCGCCGATGCGAGTCGGATCAGGTTCAAAGGGTTCGGCCCTGCGCCGTCTCAGCCCCGCCGGGGCACCCCTCGGATGGCCGTAATGTGCTCCCTGCCGCGCCGCTTCACAAGTGCGTCACGGATCTACGACCCGTGCTGGGCGCCAAGCCGTTCGAGAAGCTCCGCGAGATCGACATCGCCGACCGTGTTGCCGCACGTGAAGGCCATGCCCGGCCTGACGGAAACGGGCCCGTCGGCGGTCTCGACCGTCACCGGCTCGCGGCAGACCCAGCGGCCGTCCGCCTGCTTTTCGAAACGGGTGAGAATCTCGTAGCTGTCCATCGTCGTTCGTTGCGCGTCCTTCCTTGTGCGCGATGAACGCGGGAACCCGCTCCTCCGTTGCCTGCCGCCGCAAGGCTCAACCCGGGCCTGAGACCTGCGCCGCGGCGCGGATCTTGCCTCGTCCGGCAGGTCGAAGCTTAAGGCCATGCCGACCTATCGCATCCGCCACGTCACGACCTATCGCTACGCCGCGCCCGTCTCCTTCGGCGAGCATCGCCTCATGCTGCGGCCCCGCGAGAGCCACGACCAGCAGACGCGCTCGGCCCGCATCGATATCGTCCCGCCTCCGGCCGCGACCGTCTGGTCGGAGGATCCCTCGGGCAATCTCGTCGGGCGGGCGAGCTTCGCCGGCCGCGACGCCGAGCTGCGCGTCGCGGCGGAACTCGAGGTCGAGCAGGCGGTGATCGACCTCGATGCGCTTCGGCTTCAGCGTCACTCGCTCACCTGCCCCTTCTCCTACGGGGCCGAGGAGATGGCGGAGCTGGCGCGCTTTATCGAGCGGCAGCATCCCGACCCGGAGCATGTGCTCGACCGCTGGGCATGGTCGATCCTCGGCGAGGATCCGGAGCGCGACACGCTCGCGTTCCTGCGCCGGCTCACCGCACGCATCAGGGGCGAGTTCAGCTATCGCCGGCGGCTGCAGAAGGGCATCCAGGATCCGCTTCGCACGCTCCGGCTCGGAACCGGCTCGTGCCGCGACTTTGCTGTCCTGATGGCCGAGGCCGTCCGGGCCGTCGGCCTCGCCGCCCGTTTCGCCTCCGGCTACCTCTATATGCCGGAGCCCGAGCCGGAAGAGGCCGGGATGGGCGGGCATACGCATGCCTGGCTGCAGGTCTACCTGCCTGGCGCCGGCTGGGTGGATTTCGACCCGACGAGCGGGTCGGTCGGCAATGCCAACCTCGTCCGCGTGGCGCTCGTACGGGATCCGGACCACGCCGCGCCGCTATCGGGCAGCTTCTTCGGCCAGCCGGGCGATTTCCTGGAGATGACGGTCAGCGTGTGCGTCACCCGGGTCGATCAGTCGGAGGCCGGGTTCGAGCCGGGTCCGGCCCAGGCGCGCGCTGCCTGAGCGGCTCGCCGGCCCGCGGCCTCCCTCTCAGCCGAAACACCTCACCATCAGGCCTGCCCAGGCGAGGATCAGGACGACGATCAGGCCGAGCAATCTGCGGTCCATCGACAGAGCCATGACGGCACCTCCGGGGTGCAACGCTGTCAACTTTTTTGGATCCGCCGGGCGCGTCCCTATCGGGCGCAGGAGCAGGGCGGCTCCGCGATCTCGGCCAGCAGCTGCTGGACTTCCGCCACGCGCGCAGCCCGGACCTCCTCCCAGCAGGTCTGTGCGACCGGCCGCGTCAGTCCGAGGAAATATGCGAGCACCTTCATGGCCGCTCCCCCGTCACCGTCCCCCGGTTACGGCCTAGCTGCGGCATGTTTCGGAAGCATTGCGCCGCCGGGTTGGGCCGAGCGATTCCAGGAGGTTGGCCGGGACTTTCGCCCCCGCCGATGCTCCCGCGCCCGCCGCGCTCAGTAGCAGACCCGCACCGGGCGGACATACACGTTGCCGAAGCGATCGATGCTCTCGCGCTCCTCGACGTAGCAGGCCGGAGCGGAGGACGCGGCTGCCGCAACGGCGCCGAGCGCCAGGGCGCCCGCGATGCCGGCGGCGAGGGGCACGCCGTAGCCGTATCCGTGCTTGTGGTGGTGATGGTAGCCGTAGTGCTTCTTGTAGAATTTCGGGCCGGCCTGGGCGGGAGCCGCCGCCAGCGACAGGCCGAGTGCCACCGCCGCGATCCCGGCCGCGCTCTTCTTGAAGCCGTTCATGACCCTCTCCTTTTTCTTGGCCGCCAGAGTGAATGGGGCCATGGGGAGAGAGTATTCGGGCCTGCCGCGTAAGCAGTTCGCTGGCACACGGGCGTGTTTTGCTTGCCGAAGCTTCGCCGCCCGAGCCCCGGGCAGTACCCCCTGTGACCGCCTTCGGAAGCACGGCCGGGCCCGGGCGGGGGAACGGAGCGCAGTTTAGAGTCTTTATGAGCTGTGGCGGTCGCAGGGCCGCTTCTCCCACCGTCGCCGCGTGCCGCACACAGGAGCTCAGCCTTGGCAACGACAGAGGACGGCTCGCCCGGCAGGGCGGGCATCCCGATCAGCCTCACCGTCAATGGTGAGACGCACCAGCTGTCCATTCCGGCAACCACGATGCTCCTGGATCTCCTGCGGGAGCGCCTCCACCTCACGGGAACCAAGAAGGGCTGCGACCACGGCCAGTGCGGCGCCTGCACGGTGATCCTGGACGGGCGGCGCGTGAATTCCTGCATGGTGCTCGCCGCCATGAAGGACGGCTCGAGCGTCACGACCATCGAGGGCCTCGCCAAGGACGGGCGCCTCCACCCGATGCAGGAGGCCTTCGTCGAGCATGATGCCTTCCAGTGCGGCTACTGCACGCCCGGCCAGATCATGTCGGCGGTCGCGCTTCTCGAGGAGGGCAGGGCGAAGTCCAAGGATGAGATCCGCGAATACATGAGCGGCAACATTTGCCGCTGCGGCGCCTACGTGAACATCGTGGCAGCGATCGAGCAGGTGCTGGCGTCCGGCGAACGGAGCGCGGCATGAACGATTTCGGCTATCTCCGCCCGGAGACCCTCGACCAGGCCGTCATGGCGATCGCGGCGGACCCGGCCGCCAAGTTCATCGCGGGCGGCACGAACCTCATCGACCTGATGAAATACAACGTCGAGCGCCCGGAGCGGGTGATCGACATCACGCGGCTCCCGCTACGCGAGATCACGGAAACGGAGAGCGGCGGATTGCTGATCGGGGCGCTCGTGCCGAACAGCGATCTCGCCTACGACGAGCGCATCCAGAGCCGCTACCCCCTGCTCGCCAGCGCCATCCTGGCCGGGGCGTCGCCTCAACTGCGGAATTCCGCGACGACCGGGGGAAACCTGCTCCAGCGGACGCGCTGCTACTACTTCTACGACCCCGGCACGCCCTGCAACAAGCGCGAGCCCGGGACGGGCTGCCCGGCGATCGAGGGGCAGAACCGCATCCACGCGATCCTCGGGACGAGCGAGCACTGCATCGCCACCCACCCGTCCGACATGTGCGTCGGCCTCGCGGCCCTCGAAGCTACCATCCACGTCCAGGGGCAGAACGGCCGGCGTGCGATCCCGATCTCCGAGTTCCACCGCCTCCCGGGCGACCAGCCGCAGATCGACACAACGCTGCGGCACGACGAGATCATCACGGCGGTCGAACTCCCGCCATCGGGATTCGGCTCGCACTACACCTACCTGAAGCTGCGCGACCGGCTGTCCTATGCCTTCGCGCTGGTCTCGGTCGCCGCGGCGCTCGAGATCGAGGACGGGAAAGTCGCCAAGGCGCGCCTCGCCCTCGGAGGGGTGGCGCACAAGCCGTGGCGCGACACGGCCGCGGAGGCGCTCCTCGTCGGCAACGCGCCGGACCGAGACAGCTTCGCGGCCGCCGCCGACCAGATCCTGAAGGACGCGACGGGCTATACGCACAACGCCTTCAAGATCGAACTCGCGCGGCGCGGGATCGTGCGCGCGCTTTCGCAAGCCGCGTCCGGCACGCCGCAATCCCAGACCGACAAGCGCATCCGATAGGCCGAGCCATGCCGAGCACCGAAACCCATGTCGGTCGCGCGACGAGCCGCGTCGACGGTCCCGCCAAGGTCACCGGCGCAGCCAAGTACAGCGCCGAATATCCCGCCCCAGACCTCGCCTACGGCATCGTCGTGTCGAGCGCGATCGCCCGCGGGAAGATCACGTCCATCGATACGTCGGCGGCGCTCGCCGTGCCGGGCGTGCTCCAAGTCTTCACGCACGAGAACCGCCGGCGGACCGCCTGGCTGGACTACAACTACCAGGACGAGGTCGCGCCACCCGGCTCGCCCTTCCGGCCGCTGCACGGGCCCGAGATCGTCTATAGCGGCCAGCCGGTGGCGCTGGTGGTCGCCGAAACCTTCGAGGCCGCCGGCCATGCCGCCTCGCTCGTGAAGGTCGAGTACGAGGCCGCCGAGCACGTCACGGACCTCGAGGTGAAGCGCCACGAGGCCTATGTGCCGAAGAAGAAGCGCTCCGGCGTGAAGCCGCCGCCATCGCCGCGCGGCGATGCCGCCTCGGCCTTCGGGGCGGCGGCCATCCACGTCGACGAGGAATACACCCACGCCATCGAGCACCATAACCCGATGGAGCCGCACGCCTCGACCGTGGTCTGGGAGGGCGGCGGCAAACTCACGGTCTACGACAAGATCCAGGGGCCGCAGAACAGCCAGAAATACATCACGAGCGTGTTCGGGCTCGCGGCGGACGACGTGAAGGTCGTCAACGCCTATGTCGGCGGCGCCTTCGGGGCCGGGCTTCGGCCGCAATACCAGCTGTTCCTGGCCGTGATGGCGGCGCTCGAACTCGAGCGCTCGGTGCGGGTGGTGCTCACCCGCGACCAGATGTTCACCTTCACGCACCGCCCGCACGCCCTGCAGACCGTCCGGCTCGGCGCCGACGAGCAGGGCAAGCTGATGTCCGTCCGGCACGACGTCGTGCAGTCGACATCGCAGTTCGAGGACTACCAGGAGAGCATCGTCAACTGGTCGGGCCTGATGTACCACTGCGACAATGTCGAGCTGACGTACAAGCTCGCGCAGCTCGACACCTATACGCCCGGAGACATGCGGGCGCCCGGCGCCACGACGGGCGTCTTCGCGCTCGAGATCGCGATGGACGAGCTCGCCGAGCGGGCCGGGATCGATCCGGTCGAGCTGCGGCTCCGCAACTACGCGGAGAAGGACCAGGACGAGAACAAGAATTTCACGTCCAAGGAGCTGCGCGAGTGCTACCGGCAGGGCGCCGAGCGCTTCGGCTGGGCCAGGCGCAGCGCGGCGCCGCGATCCATGAAGGACGGCCGCGAACTCGTCGGCTGGGGCATGGCGACCGGCTGCTGGGAGGCGTATTTCCAGAAGACCACGGCGCGGGCCACCCTGCAGGCCGACGGCCGTCTAGAGGTCGCGACCGCGACGAGCGACATCGGCACCGGCACCTACACGATCCTGGCCCAGCTCGGCGCGGACGCGCTCGGCGTCCCGCTGGAGAAGGTCGATGTCCGGATCGGCGACTCGACGCTGCCCTATTCCCCGGTGGAGGGCGGCTCGTGGACGGCAGCCTCCGCCGGCACGGCGGTGCAGCTCGCCTGCAAGTCGGTAGGCGAGAAGCTGCTCGGCTTCGCCCGCGCGATGGACAACTCGCCGCTGGCGAACGCCTCGCCGGAGCACGTGACCTTCAGGGACGGGCGGATCGAGCTGCAATCCGATCCCGCGCGCTTCGTCACCTTCGCCGATGCCATGCGGGCAGGCGGCGTCGAGAGCGTCGAGGCCGAGGAGACCGCCTCGCCCGACCTCCTCACCAGCATGCGCTATTCGATGTACACGCACTCGGCGATCTTCGCCGAGGTGAAGGTCGACGAGGAGCTCGGGATCATCCGCATCACTCGGATCGTGAATGCGGTCGCGGCCGGCAAGATCCTCAACCCGAAGACCGCGCGGAGCCAGATCCTGGGCGGGGTCGTGATGGGAATGGGCATGGCGGTCGCCGAGGAATCCATGCTGGACCACAATCTCGGGCGGTTCATGAACCACAACCTGGCCGAGTACCACGTGCCCGTGAATGCGGACATTCACGACATCGATGTGATCTTCGTCGACGAGCACGACGACAAGGCGAGCCCGATCGGCGTGAAGGGCCTCGGCGAGATCGGCATCGTCGGCACGGCCGCCGCCATCGCGAACGCGATCTATCATGCGACCGGCAAGCGCATCCGCGAGCTTCCGATCACGCCGGACAAACTGCTCTAGGTCTGGCCCTCAAGCTTGGCCGTGGAACGCGGGCCCGCGCCGCTCGTTTCCACACACAGGGCGAACGAGGCATCCGTGATGGGCGACCAGAACTCCGCGTCATCGAAGGACTGGCGCAAGCAGCTCACACCCGAAGAGGAGGCTGCCATCCGGCAGTCCGGGCAGTCCCTCTCCGACCTTGCCGCCGCATCCGCGCCCGGAGACCGCAAGCCGGGCGAGGATCTTCGCGAGCGGCAGGAGAAGCTCGTGGACGAGGCCGTCGAGGAGACCTTTCCGGCGAGCGACCCCATCTCCCCGAAGCGCATCACGAAATAGGGCTGAAACCCATCTCTCCTCTGTTTTGCCGAGGCTGACTCGCAGCGGCCGGGCCCGGCCTTACGCCGTGGCCAAAAGCGGGGAGGGAACATGATCACGGTCTATGGCGCGCCGCCGACGCGCGCGCTCCGCGTGGTGTGGATGCTGGAGGAGATGGGGCTGCCCTACGACCTCCGCCCGATCGACTTTTCCAGGCGCCTCCAGGATGCAGAGTTCATGGCGGCGAGCCCCACCGGCGCGCTGCCGGCCATCTGCGACGGCGATGCGCGGCTGATGGAATCCTGCGCGATCCTCGACTATCTCGGCGCGAAATACGGCCCGACGCCGCTCGCGCCCCGCTTCGGGGATCCGAACTACCCGGCCTACATCTCCTTCCTGCATTTCGGCGAGGCCTCGCTCGCCGCGCCCCTGAACGTCACCGTCGGGTCGCGCTTCTTCGGACCGGAGGAGGAGAGGGACAATTTCGGTGCGCGGCTCGCCGTGGACATGGCGGTCGCCAAGTCCGCCGCGCTTCTCGGGCCGCTGGTGCGGGGGCCGTTCCTGGCCGGCGACTTCACGGCCGCGGATATCTCCTGCGGCTGGGCGCTCGGCCTCGGCCACTGGCTCGGCTTCCACGACCGCCTTGCCGCGCCGCTCCAGGATTACGTGGCGCGGCTGGCGGAGCGCCCCGCCTACCGGCGCGCGATGAGCAGGGCCCAGCCGATCGAGTGACCGGCCCGCGACGCGGCCTGCCTCAGCGGCGCTCGTAGAGGAGGCGGGCCCGGATCGTACCCTCGATGGCCCGCATCTCGGCCAGGATCTCGGTCGCCTGCGCGTAGTCCGTGTCGTCGGTTTCGACGACGACGTAACCGACCTCGCCATCCGTCTGGTAGTACTGCGCGGCGATGTTGATGCCGCGTTTCGCGAAGACGTCGTTCAGCCGTCCGAGCATGCCGGGCAGGTTGCGCTGCACCTGCATGAACCGCGTGCCGATCGGCCGCGGCGGCAGCTGCACCTGCGGGAAGTTCACGGCCCCGATCGTCGAGCCGACATCGGAATAGTCGACGAGCTTGCGTGCCACCTCGGAGCCGATCCGCTCCTGCGCCTCCTCGGTCGAGCCGCCGATATGCGGGGTGAGGATGACGTTCTCGAGCCCCTGGAGCGGGGTCACGAACGGGTCGTTGTTGGAGGCGGGCTCGACCGGGAAGACGTCGATCGCGGCGCCGCGGAGATGCCCGTCCTTCAGGGCGGCTGCCAGCGCGTCGAGATCGACGACCGTGCCCCGGGAATTGTTGATGAGGTAGGCGCCCTTCTTCATGGCGCGGATCTCGGCCTGGCCGATCATGCCGTGCGTGCCGGGCGTCTCGGGCACGTGCAGCGAGACGACGTCGCTCGCCGCGAGGAGCTCCTCGAGGCTCCCGACGGGCTCGGTATTCCCGTGCCGGAGCTTGTCCGTCGTGTCGAAATAGATGACCCGCATCCCCATCCCCTCGGCGAGGTTCGAGAGCTGCGAGCCGATATTGCCGTAGCCGACGATGCCGAGCGTCTTGCCCCGCACCTCGACGGAATTCGTGGCCGACTTGTCCCAGCGGCCCTCATGGGCGGCGCGCGAGCGCGGGGCGATGCGGCGGAACAGCATGACGATCTCGCCGATCACGAGCTCGGCGACGCTGCGCGTGTTGGAGAACGGCGCGTTGAAGACCGGGATGCCGCGCCGCGTCGCGGCCGGAAGGTCGACCTGGTTGGTGCCGACCGAGAAGCAGCCGACCGCGATCAGGCGCGGGGCGGCGGCGAAAATCTCCTCCGTCAGCTGCGTCCGCGAGCGGATGCCGAGGATGTGGACGCGCGCGAGCTGCTCCTTGAGCGCGGCCGGATCGAGCGCCCGGCTCGTCCGGACAACGTTCGTGTAGCCGGCGGCCTGCATCGTATCGAGCGCGGAATCGTTCACGCCCTCCAGCAGGAGCACGTGGATTCGGTCCTTCGGCAGGGACAGGCGTTCGGTGGTCATGCGATCGGCTCTGGAAGGGGTCGCGGCTTAGACCCTGGGAGAACGTCCGTCCAGCCTTGCCGATGCAGGCCAGCCCGCCATCCGGCTCCGTTGTCGCGACCCGCACGTTCCGCAGAAAACGGAATGCGCCGGCGCCGGTCCCATGCTGAAGCGAGACGGGCGCCTCTCGCCCCGGGTTCTCCTCGCGTGCCAAGCCAAACCTCATCGAAGCTTTCGCCCGCGTTCCGGCGCCTGGCCTGGTCGAACCTCGCCGCCCAGTCGGCCGAGCAGATCGCGCTCGCGGCGTCCCCGATCATCGCCGTCCTGGCCTTCGGGGCGGACGAGGGCAGGGCGGGCCTGCTGCAGGTCGCGCAGACGCTGCCCTTCGTTCTCTTCGCGATCCCGATCGGGCTCCTGGCCGACCGGATGTCGCGCCCCTGGCTGATGGCCGGTTCGGAGGCGCTCAGGGTCGTGTCGCTGCTCTGCATCGTCGCGCTCCTGGCGGGAGGATGGCTGAACCTGCCGCTGCTTGCGGTGCTCGGCTTCATCGGCGCCTGCGGGACGGTCGGGTACACGGTGGCGGCTCCGGCCGTCGTGCCCGCCCTCGTCCGCACGGAACAGCTTCCGCTGGCGAACAGCCGCATCGAGCTCGCCCGCACCGTCGCCTTCACGGCGGGCCCGGCGATCGGGGGCGCGCTCGTCGGCTGGGCCGGCGCCTCGCCGGCCTTCATCTGCGCCGCCGCGCTCTCCGTCGCGGCCGTGATGCTGCTCGTCGGGATAAGCGAACCGGTGCGCCCGCCGGCCCCGCAGCGCCATCCGCTGCGGGACGTCGCCGAGGGCGCGAGATTCGTCTTCACGCACCCGCTGCTTCGGCCGATCTTCGTCACGCAGATCGTCTTCAACATCGCCTTCTTCACGGTGCTCGCGGTCTTCGTGCCCTACGCCGTCCGCCATCTCGGCCTGTCGGCGACCGGAGTGGGGTTCACGCTCGCGGCCTATGGCTTCGGGATGATCGCGGGCGCGCTGCTCTCGGCCCGCCTCGTGCACGGCATCCGGTTCGGAACGGTGCTCGGCCTCGGTCCCGTGACGGGCTTCGTGGCCTCGGCCGTGCTCGCCTCGACGATCTGGCTGCCGTCCCCGCTGGTCGCGGGGCTCGGCTGGTTCCTGCTCGGGATCGGCCCGATCCAGTGGACGATCTCGACGACGACGCTTCGGCAACTCGTCACGCCGGCCGGGCTGCTCGGCCGGGTCTCGGCGATCAACATCACGAGCTACGGCGCCCGGCCCCTCGGGGCGGCGATCGGCACGGGCGTCGGCGCGATGGCCGGGGCGGAGGCGAGCCTCGTCGTCGCGGCCGGCCTCTTCCTCGCCCAGATGGTCATGGTGCTGGTGTCACCGCTCGTTCGCCTGGACGAGCGGCCCGCGGTGGCGGCCTAGGGTCAGTCCTGCAGCTGGGCCACGGCCGCCTTCTGCGCCTCTCCGATATGGCGCATGGAAGCCTGGAAGGCGGCCTCGGGATCGCGATTCTGGATCGCCTTCAGGACCAGACGGATTTCCTTGATGCTGCCCGGGAGCCGCTTCGGGCTCGACAGCGACACGCGCCGCAGCTGCGTGATGCGCGCGTTCATCGTCCGCAGCATGGAGGGGATGATGACGTTCTGCGAGCCCTCGAGCAGGACCTCGTAGAAAGCCCGCTTGGCGATCAGGATCTGCTCGACGTCCTGGGTGGCATAGGCGGCCTCGAGCCGGTCCACGGTGTCCGACAGCTCGGCGATCTGCTCGGGCGAAGCCTTCTCGGCGAAGAGTTTGGCAGCCAGCGCCTCCAGCACGCCGCGCACCTCGTAGATGCTGGCGGCATCCTGCGCCGTGAGCGTGGTGACGAGGGGGCCCCGGAACGGGATCGTGCTGATGAGGCCTTCGCTCTCCAGCTCCCGCAGCGCCTCGCGGACCGAAGGCCGGCTCACGCCCAGAAGGTCGCAAAGATCCTTCTCGACAAGCCTCTGGCCCGGAGCGAAGCGCCCGCTCGTGATGGCGGTTCTCAAGGTCTCGACGACCTGGCTGCGGATCGGCGCCGCGACGGGCGCGATCCGCATGGACTTGTCGGTATTCTTCATCGGCGGCTCAGGCTGAGGATCCCGGGGAGTGGATTCCGGGCGCCGGTTTCCACTCTCGGATGAGTCGAGAGCCCTGTGCACGGGAGGCGCGCGTCTGTCCACAGCCCGTTCCTCCTTGTCTCGGCCTGGGCGGCCCGCCGCCCGGCCCTACCTCAAGCCCACGGCGATCCGAGCGGGGCCGCCGCCAACGCCGGGGGCCTCACCCGCTACTTCCCCGCATCGACCTCGGCGAAGACTTCCTGCGCGAGGCGCGTGCTCTCCATCATGGCCGGCACGCCGCAATAGATGCCGACCTGCATGATGATCTCGCGGATCTCGTCCCGGCTGACGCCGTTCCGCAGCGCGCCGCGGCAATGGAGCTTGAACTCGTGCCCGCGTCCGAGGGCGGACAGCATGCAGAGGTTCAGCATGGAGCGCGTCTTCCGGTCGAGCCCGTCGCGGCCCCACACGAAGCCCCAGCAATACTCGGTGACGAGCTGCTGGATCGGGGCGGAGAAGTCGTCGGCCTTGGCGAGCATGCGCTCGAGGTGGTCAGCCCCGGCGACCTCGCCGCGGATCTGCTTGCCTTGCTTGAAGAGGTCGCTCTGGAACTCGGGCCGCTCAGCCATCTCACTCACCCTGCACGTTGGTCAGATGGTTTGACAGCGAGACATCTTGTCTGTCAACCTGACAATGCAGGGAGGACGTGGGAACACCTGCGAAGGGTCAGAAAACGGATAAGGCGATGAGGGAGGACACTCGTCCGCTTGCCGGCCGGCGCGCGCTCGTCACCGGCTCCACCGGCGGGCTGGGGCTCGCCATCGCGAGCGGGCTGGCCGGCCAGGGCTGCGACATCGTGCTGAACGGGCTCGCATCCCCCGGGGAGGGTGAAGCAGCACGGCGCGAGGTCGAGGCCGCCCACGGGGTGCAGGTTCTGTTCCACGGTGCCGACCTGTCCCGTCCGGCGGAGATCGAGGACCTCGTCCGCACGGCGACGAAGGGCCTGGGCGGGCTCGACATCGTGGTCAACAACGCCGTCGTCCGGCAATTCGGCCCGATCGAGCAGATGTCGGTGGCGGGCTGGGACCAGTCGCTCGCGGTCAATCTCTCGGGCGCCTTCCACACGATTCGCCTTACGCTGCCCGGCATGCGGGAGCGGGGCTTCGGCCGGATCGTGAACGTCTCTTCCATCTACGGGCTGATCGGCGCCGCGAACCGCGCGGACTACGTCACCACCAAGACCGCCCTCATCGGGCTCACGCGCGCCGTCGCGCTGGAGACGGCGGAGCTGGACATCACGTGCAACGCGATCTGCCCCGGTACGGTGCCGACGCCGGCCATCACCGACCGGATACGCGGGATCGCCGAATCGACGGGCATATCCGAGCGGCAGGCCACGGCGGATTACCTCTCCACGCGCCAGCCGTCCCGGCGCTTCGTGGATGGCTCCGGCGTAGCCTCGCTCGTCTGCTTCCTGTGCGGGGAGGGTGGTCGGGACATCACTGGCGCGGCGCTCCCGATGGACGGAGGATGGTCCATCGCATGATTCAGGATTGTCAGACTATCAGGCGATAATGTAATTCGATCGCTACGGTCCGGGCGAATGTGTCCCAAGAGGCTGTTCAAGGCCCGAGCGAGGGTTGGGAGGACAGGATGGCAGGTGAGGTGATCGGCTTCGTGGGTGTCGGCCGCATGGGCGGACCGATGGCGGGCCGGCTGATCGATGCCGGGCACAAGCTCGTCGTCTTCGATACGCAGAGCGCGGCCACGAAGCCGCTGGTCGACCGCGGCGCGGAGCTCGGCTCCTCGCCCGCAGACGTGGCCTCGCGCGCCGACATCGTCCTCGTGAGCCTGCCGACGCCGGACATCGTGAGAAGCGTGGTGCTCGGCGAGAACGGGGTGATCCAGGGCTCCCGCGCCAAGGTCGTGATCGACCTCTCGACCACGGGCCCGAGCACCGCCGCGCAGGTCGCGGGCGAGCTGGCCAAGAAGGGGGTCGACTGGGTCGATTGCCCGGTGAGCGGCGGCATCGCGGGCGCCACGAACGGCACCCTCGCCGTGATCGTCTCGGGCAAGAAGCCCGTCTACGAGCGCGTCGAGCCGATCCTCAAGGTTTTCGGCAAGCTCTTCTTCACGGGGGAGAAGCCGGGCCTCGCCCAGTCGGCGAAGCTCGCCAACAACCTGCTCGCGGCGGCCGCCCTCGCCATCACGTCCGAGGGGATGGCGATGGCCGTGAAATCCGGCGTCGACGCCAAGACGATGATCGACATCATCAACGTCTCGAGCGGCCGCAACAGCGCGAGCCAGGACAAGTTCCCGAAGGCGGTCCTCACCCGCACCTTCGATTTCGGCTTCGAGACCGGTCTTTCCTACAAGGATGTCCGGCTCTGCGTGGACGAGGCCGAGGCGATGGGCGTGCCGATGGTGGTCGGCGCGGCCGTCCGGCAGATGCTCGCCGTCACCCAGGCGAAGTTCGGCGCAAAATCCGACTTCACCTCGATCGCCAAGGTGCTCGAGGAATGGGCCGGCGTCGAGATCGGGCCGGCAAAGTCGTGAGCGGACCTGTGCCTCTTCCCACCGCTCATCCCGGCGAAAGCCGGGATCCAGCCGGCTCCGTGTCCTCGACCCCGGCCTTCGCCGGGGTGAGCGGCAGATCGGTCGACCTGCCATGAGCGCCCAGCTCATCGAGAACGTGCTCCAGGCCCTCGTCGCCGGCCTCCTGGTCGGCGCGATTTACGGCCTCATGTGCGTCGGCCTCGCCCTGATCTTCGGGATCATGCGGGTCATCAACTTCGCCCAGGGCGACTTCATGATGGTCGGCATGTATGCCGCCTTCTACCTGGTGCTCGGCCTCGGCACGCTGCTCGGGTTCACCGGGGGCGTCACGCCCTATGTCGGCATCCTTCTCACCGGCCCCCTCCTGTTCGTCGTGGGCTATGCGATCCACGGCGCCCTGATCTCGCAGGTCTCCGGGACGCGCTCGGCACGGCTGGAAGGAGATGGGCACTACGCGCAGCTGATCCTGACGCTCGGCATCGCGCTCATCGTGCAGAACGCGGCCCTGATCGCCTTCGGATCGCAGCTCATCTCCATCCGCACGCCGCTGTCGTCGAGCGCCTGGACGGTGCCGATGCTCGATGGCGACGTGATGCTGTTCATCAACAAGGCGCGGGGCGTCGCGGCGCTCATCTCCGTCGCCACCATCGTGGCGCTCACCTTCCTGATCGGCCGCTCCCGCATGGGCAAGGCGCTGCGCGCCTCAGCAGACAACCCGGATGCCGCGACCTTCATGGGGATCGACGTCGCCCGGGCGCACCGCATCGCGTTCGGAATCGGCATCGCCGTCACGGCGATCGCCGGCGGGCTGCTGGCCACGAACCTGCCGTTCCACCCCTTCGTCGGCATCGACTACGTCATCGTCATGTATGCCGGGGTGGTGCTCGGCGGCATGGGGTCGATCGGCGGCGCCTTTTGGGGCGGCATGACGATCGGCCTCGTGCAGCAGCTCTCGACCCTCATCCTGCCGACGCAGCTGCAGAACACGGCGATCTTCGTCGTCTTCCTCCTGATCGTCTTCTTCAGGCCGCAAGGGTTCTTCGGCCGCGTGGCAGAGCGGACCTGAGCCGATGAACGCTGTCCGCTCCCTCGGTCCGCTCGCCCTGTTCGCGCTCGCCTATGCGGCGATCGCGATGGTGGTGACCAACTCCTACTACCAGCTGATGCTGACGCTGGTCCTGGTCTGGGCGATCTTCGGCCTCTCCTGGAACATCCTCAGCGGCTATACGGGGCTGATCTCCTTCGGCCACGCCGCCTTCTTCGGCATCGGCGCCTACACGACCGTCCTGGGGCAGGTGTATTTCAACCTGTCGCCCTGGATCACGATCCCGATCGCGGTGGCGCTCGGGGCGCTGGCGGGCCTGATCGTCGGGTTCCCGACCTTCCGGCTGCGCGGGCACTACTTCGCGCTGGCGATGCTCGCCTATCCCCTGGCGCTGCTCTACGTGTTCGAGTGGCTCGGCTACCAGGAGCTGACGCTGCCGATGCGGCGCGACGCGCCCTTCGCGTACATGCAGTTCGAGGACCCGCGGATCAACACGATCATCGCGCTCCTCATGCTGGTGGGAACGGTGCTGGTCACGCGGCTGATCGAGCGCTCGCGGTTCGGCATGGCGCTCCTCGCCATCAAGCAGAACGAGGCGGCCGCGGAGGCGGCCGGCATCGACACGCTCCGGTGGAAGCTCAAGGCGATCACGGTCTCGGCCGCCATCGCCGCGATGGCGGGCGGGTTCTACACGGTGGTGCTCCTGGTCGTGACGCCGCCCTCCGTCTTCGGCATGCTCGTCTCCGCCCAGGCGCTGACGGTCGCGATGTTCGGCGGGGTCGGCACCGTCTGGGGACCGGTGATCGGCGCCGTCATCCTGATCCCGATCAGTGAGATCCTCCATGCGGAGCTCGGGGCGAAGATCCCGGGCATCCAGGGCGTGGTGTTCGGCCTCGCGATCGTGGCCGTCATCCTGCTCGCGCCGGAGGGGCTGTACTGGCGCATCCGCGACGTGCTGCGGAGGCGCTCGCTCACGAAGCTGGCCGCTGCTCCCGTCTCGGCCGAGCCGAGCGCCGCGCCTGGGATCCTCCCCCGTGCAACGGAGGAGGCGGAGCGCCCGCAATTCGGGGGCGGGGGCGGCGACGTCATCCTGTCCGTCCAGGGCGTGTCGAAGTCCTTCGGCGGCCTGAAGGCGGTGCAGAACGTCAGCTTCGATGTTCTCCGGGGCGAGATCCTCGGCATCATCGGGCCGAACGGCGCCGGCAAGACGACCCTGTTCAACCTGCTCAACGGCTTCCTGCGCCCCGACCAGGGACGGGTGCTGCTCGACGGCAACGAGATGGTCG